>CAMWQQ010000286.1 GCA_947176455.1 uncultured Odoribacter sp.
CTTTGATTGCCATTTCTTCGTTGCTGCTTGTGGATAGAAGCGAAGCGGTCTTCACAGAATACTTGGCGAAATTATGCAGTGAATTTGGTGAGAATGGAACTTTCAGCGAAAGTTCCCAAAAACAAATAAACGCAGACAAAAAAATATTGGCGAATCAGCTTTCCTCGGTAAAAGACCATATAATAGAGCGTTATGGGGACTTGGGATTTGAAATAACAATAAAGGATTTAAGGTATTTTCTTGATTGGGACAATGACGGAATAGCTGGAAACGAAACATTGCAAGAAGGAGAGGAGGTAAAATTAGAAATGACAGAACTAAATGTCCCTCATGAAGGAGGAACTTATACCATCGCGATATCTTCACCTATTGCTGTTTATCTTGACCTGAAAGCGACTTTGGGCAATCGTGATGAACTATCAGTGGGAAATCTTTTCCCTGAAATTTATGAAAATATATCTAACACTGGTATTTCTATGGAAACGAGTTTGACTGGAGGCACGCTGATGATAAAAATATCACCTTTGAATGCAAGAACAGCAAAATCTGCTTCCGTGGCAATATATGACGCATGGGGTAATACCGTAAGTAATATCAAGATAAACCAAGAAGGAACCGAGGATGTTTCTTTGCCCAAATTAGGGAAAAAGGGAAAAGAATTTGTTATGTCTATGGCTACGGATATTGCACGAGCATTCTCCGGGCTAAGTCTTATTGAACAATATTATCATTACAATAAGGGAACCAATTGGATTGGCGAACACGTTTGTCCAAGTTGCAAATCTGTCTATAACATTTGGAACTATTTTTATACAGTCAATAGAGCTGTTGTGGGGTTTAAAGAGGTGGAAAACCAACAGCTTGGAGTGTATCAAGAGTACTTTTACGTATTCAGTGCCATGCTGTATTATAATATGGTCGTCATGTGGGGTGATGTTCCTTATGTTACCTCTATGCTTGGTATGGACAATGCCTTGAATATAGGCAGAACGCCACAAAAAGAAATATTTGCCGACCTTAAAAACAATTTGGAAAAGGCGATAAGTTACCTTGAAGATAAAAAGAATGAATCGCTCAGCAATGACGCGAATGACTTCTTTTTCGTTTCAAAAGATGTGGCTCGTATTCTTCTTGCTAATATTTATATGTATCAGGCTGAGTACGGCTTGGCAGAAAAACTTCTGTCAGATGTCATTGGTACAGGCTTTTATGAGTTGGATCCTTCCAATTATAGCGACAAAGGAACGATAACGGATTTGTGGAAGAATGGTAGTGGCAAAGAAACAATATTTGCAACTCGTAGTGATAGAGAAGAATCGCAAACTTATGGAGATATAACAATTGTTACTCCTGCATGTGTACCCATGATGACTTATGCGGATGTAATCCTTTCTTATGCAGAATGTCTTTACAAGAATGGAAAAATAGCTGAATCGGAGACTGAATTGGAAAAAGTAACTTCTAATAAGGGTATCATTGTATCTGGAGGCAATGTGTTGGAAAAAATAAAAGATGCAAGGTCGCAATTAATGCTTTATAGCAGTACAAACTTTGCTTTTATGAAGAGAAATGGTTTTGCTAAAGATTTTTATGGAATTGAGGATTACAGACAGTTGTTGCCTATTCCCCAAGGTGCATTGGAATCGCAACAAAATCCGGGGTATTAAACCCAACTCCTTTTCCTGAAAGCCCTGCTATTGGTAGTGGGGCTTTTTTATGTCTTTTCGAGGATGCGGAAAGAGGGGGACGGTATTTGTATATCATATTTTTTATATATTTGTCGGTATTAAGGTATTTTTTCACCGGAATATGGGGCAAGCGAGTTATAATGCGGAAGAGCTGGCGGTGGCGTTGGAGCGGAGGGATGAACGGGCGTTTGACGTGCTGTTCAAGGAACATTATGAGGAGTTGTGCCGTTTTGCAAGGGCTTTTGTGCGGGTGCCGGATATGGCGGAGCATATCGTGTCGGAAGTTTTCGTGCGTATTTGGGAGAGGGGATTGCGACTGAGGGAAGGGACGTCGTTGGAGAGCTACTTGTATGTGGCGGTGAGAAATGGGTGCGTGACACAAATGCGTAGCCGTCGGGAAATGGTGAGATTGGAGAGTATTGCGGAGCGGGAGGAGGAGGTAGAGGAACTATGGAGAGAGGAGCGTTTGGAAGAGGTGTGGACGGCGGTGGAACGCTTGCCGGAGCAATGCCGTTTGATATTGAAACTGGTTGTGTTGGAAGATATGAAGTATGCGGATGTGGCAGAGCGATTGGGGATTTCGGTAAATACGGTGAAGACGCAGATGAAGATTGCGTATCGGGAGTTGCGACGGGAGTTTTCGGAGAAGCGACTGTTGTTGTTTTTTGCGTTGTGTGGGCATGGGGAATGTTAATATTTTCTCTTTTCTAAAAAAATAATCGTTTTTTTTTCACCCTTTTTTGTTTTTGTAGCGTCCTCTGTGTGAATAATGGATAATACGGAGGATATGAAAGAGGATTTCGAGCAATGGATAATTGACGAGTTGAACGGTGAGTTGGGGGAGCGGGAGTCTGCGGAGTTGAAGGGGTGGTTGGCAATGGATGAGACGCATCGAGCGATATACGATGAACTGGCGCGGGTACATCGGCGGGTGAAGGAATTGCGGAGTCCGTTACGGGTGGACGTAACGCGGAGATTGGCAGAGGTGAAAGGACGGAGGCACAAGGAAAGGTTTGTGGGAAGGCGTGTGGTGGTAGCGATGTGGGCGATAGCTGCGATGGTCGTGTTGGCATTGGGGAGTGTATGGTTGATTGGCAAATTGGATTTCAGGGATTCGAGTGTGGAAATGGCAAAGGGGCAGATGATAATGCCGGCGGAGGGAGAGGCTTATTTCGTATTGGGAAACGGAGAGTGTGTAAGCCTTGGGCGCGGGTTGCGTGACACGATGGTCAGGGAAGCGGAAGGTTTGGAGGTGTGGGTGGATGCGGAGCAAGTATTGCATATGCAGGCTGGAGGTGAGGATGAAGTGCGGATGAGACGGCTGGTGATTCCGCAGGGATGCGAGT
>CAMWQQ010000287.1 GCA_947176455.1 uncultured Odoribacter sp.
TGCAACGTCCCCTGGCCATCACCATGATTAGCGGCATGAGCTTCGGCACCCTGGTCAGCCTCTATTTCGTTCCCCTGTGCTATTACACCATCAAAACCAAAATCCTGAAAAGAAAACAAGGAAACACCCCGACCTAACCCTTACTTTATAAACTTTATAAACTTTATAAACTTTATAAACTCTATAACCCAACCGGCTTTAACCTGATTTTTCCCTCTTTCCGGCATACGGTACCGTCCTTCAGAATCCCTTCAATGATGACGGTATAGGGGCCGAAACTGTCGGAGGTGGTAAAAGAAAAGTGCGCCCTGCCCTCCGCGTTCGTGCGGACTACCGGATTCCAATAAATCGTAGACCTCCTGTCCGGCGTATCTTTCAAAGCCATGCGAACGGAATCCACTTCATAGCGGGGCATATAAAATTCCGCTTTCTTCTGATATCCCAACAAGGTAAAATTGACCATATTGGGACGAGGAAGTTCCTTCCTCACGAAATTCGGACTCGTAGTAATCGAAATCGCCCCGTTCGCCCCGGCTTGCCCCCAGAAAGTAACAGACATGGGCGGACGGATATAACTGATGCTGAGCAAATCCTCCGGCCTTATCAGCAATACATTATCGAAAGTCTCCTCAAAATCATTGACAAGCAACATCACGGTTCTGCCAAAATACTGCACGGAATCCCCATAAGCCTCTATCCCCGGAAATTCCTGCAATATCCTCCTGATATCCCAATCCTGCATGGAAGCCAGTTTCGTAGAATCCAGAAAATAATCCGCCACGTTATCATAAAAAGAATACGTTTTACGAACCGGACGACGTTTCACGACCGCTTCGTCCAGAATATACACCTTGACCCCGTTCTCGTAATAATAATCCTTCGTAAAGCGTTTGTAAAAATCATCCTCCTTGACCGTTTCATTGACATCAAACGGAATTCGGACAGAAGGAGTCAAAAACTCGTCCCGGTCCACCAGCACCTCTACGCTACGCCGTCCCCGCTTGCTTCTTCCCTGTAACATGAACTTCGTGCTGTCCGGGAAAGTAATCCCCTGTATCACAAAATGTCCGCTGGTATCCGCATTCACCATTTGCACGATACCCGTATTGGAAAAAAGAATCAGATTGGCATCAGAAGCATCCTTGCCCCAGAAATTCTTCACCTTTCCGGAAATCGCCTGTCCCCGCTCCATGTAATACTTCAAAGGCTCGTAACGGTCCTGCAGGATATCGGGCACCCGGAAACGGCTCCAGCCCTGGGTCATCATCAGCAAATCCAAAAAACGCAAAGTCGTTATCCGGTAATCTTTAAAATAAAAGGCAGGCTCCTCGACATGCCCTTTCAAATCGGAACTCAACAAAAGATAAGACAAAATATGGTCCCGGAGAGAATCCTGCTCCACCTGTCCGTCATCCGTCACGGCAACGGAAAAGGAACCTTGTTTCACCTGCAAACTGTCGGCAAACACCTGCATATCCACCTCCACCCTCTCCCGGACAAACCAATTCCGCTTCGCCGGTTCGACCGCAATTTCGGGACGTCCTTTTTTGCGTACAAAACTCAAACGTTCGCTATATACGTTGTTTTTATCGTCTATCAACAGAAAATGCAATATGCCTTCCGGCAAATCCTTCACCTGCAAACGACCTTTCGCCCCGACCCGAACAGGCTGGCAAAGGACAGGCACTCCCCGGGAATGTATCAGGATATAAAGATTCTCCACCGCAGGCATACTGTCGGCAGCCATGACAATATATCCGACCGCATCAGCATTATTCATCAGCTTCAACCCGATTCCGCGAGCGACAGCCTCCGGCAAGTCAAAACGTTTCTGCTCCCCGTCGTTCATCGCAAAAAGACCGTAATAACGCCGCCCGGGTTCCACCGTCATATCAAAAGCCCCCATACCCTTGTGAATTGTCCGGACATAAGCCACCTGCTCTCCCTTGTCGTCCATGATGATACCCGACACATCACGCGACAACCCGTCCGGACCGATCGCCTTCATAGCGACAGTCTGCTGGCATCCCTCCAACAAATTTCCTCCCTCGGGCATGAAAGAAACGACAAAATCTTCCCTCGGGTCAGGCAGGTAAATCGATTGCTCGTAATCGAAAGGCACCCCCTCCCGGAAACGCAACAAAACCTGCTTGCCGAAATTTGCCGTATCCAGCTTTATCCGGAAACTGCCCCGGTCGTCGGTTCGGGCTACTTTCGACTTTCCGCCCTGCACATAATCCACAAACACCTTATCGTAAGACTCGTCCCGGCTATTGTGCAAACGAATGGAGGCAACATATTCCTTGTCGGTCTTCTCCCAGGTCACGGTAGCCTGCACGCGGGACGACTGCGGATTGATAACCTTGATTTTTTTCCGGAAAACGAAATCATCCCCGGCATTCTGCATCCAATACGAATAGGCTCGTAAAAAATAATCCCCCTGCACCAATTTCTCGGACAAAGGCACGAACCCGAAAAAGACAGAATCCCGGAAAGGAATCTTCAAACGACAATGCAAACTGTCCTGCCGGTCCCGCAATTCCACGTAAACGAAACGGCTCAAATCCGACGGCACATGAGTATAGGCATTGGTCAGATACGCCCTAAGCCACACGTTCTCACCCACTTCATAATGGTCCTTGTCGGTCTGCAAATACACCTTTTCTTGGGGATATTTTTGCACCAACGCCATTAACTTCAATACGACTTTCTGAGGCAAGGAATCCCCTTCGGGCAAAACAAACGCCCATATTCCCAGCAACAAAACCACAAAGCATACAATCCTTTTCATCGTTTACCTACCTAAATCATTCATCGCCTCACGGACAGAAAATCTCAAAAAGAGTCCAACTAAGGAATCAACAAAGTTAATCCTTTCGTCCACATACACAAATTTTTAACGACAAAATCACACACCGTTTCCAAACAAATGTTTTGAGAAGAATTTACGAATGGCACATAAACCAATAGCCGTTCCCTTTGTCCGTCACAATCTCAACGGAAGACACCGGCGACAAAAGCGTGC
>CAMWQQ010000288.1 GCA_947176455.1 uncultured Odoribacter sp.
GCGGTATCCGGGTTGGGGGGCAGTGTCGTGAAAACGGATGAATGGCAGGTGGATTTGTGTTTGGGAGGTTCGCAGAAATGCTTGTCCGCTCCGGCTTCCATGTCTTTCTTGTCGGTGAGCGACAAGGCTTGGGAAATCATCGAGGAGGTCGGTTATGTGGGATATGATGCCTTGTTGCCTTTCCGGGATGCCGTCCGGAATGCTTATTTCCCGTACACGCCTTATTGGCAGGGAACCGCCCAGTTGCACCGGGCTTGCGAGTTGTTGCTGGAAGAAGGGCTGACGAAGGTCATCAACCGGCATAAGCAGGTGGCGGCCTATTGCCGTCAAAGAGTTGCGGAAATGGGACTGAAGCTCTTTCCGGCTTTTGATGCCGTGCCTTCTCCGACGGTAACGGCTGTCTATGTGCCTGGAAAGATGTCGTGGAAGAAACTGGATGCGAGTCTGAGGGAGGACGGTGTGGTCTTTGGCGGAAATTACGGCTGTCTGGCGGGGAAGGTGTTTCGAATCGGACACATGGGAACGCAGGCAGACTTCGATTTGGTGAAGCGTGCCTTGGACATATTGGAACAGAAGATCAAGAGATAGGAATCGGCAGGTAACCTTGGCATAGCGTTGTCGTATGCTATGTGATTCTGGCGCACCGTTGCCGTTTGGGAATGGTTTTTTGAAAAAAATGCCGGTTTTGTTTGTTTGATAATGATATTCGTTTCATATTTGTTAAAATTAACTTTTCAAATGTTTAATTTGTAAATGTTTGAAAATCATCAATAACAGTTGTCGTATATAAGAAAACGAAATAATTATGGATTACAGATTTGAAATCAGCAAGCCGGACAGCAACGATTTTCGTTGCGAGATTGCGGTCAGTGGCGAGCAGACTTTTCAGCAGTTTCACGATAAAATCGTTGAGACATTGGGTTTTGACGGATCGCAAATAGCCTCTTTCTTTACGTTAGACAAGCAGGGCAACCGGGTGCGGGAAATCGCTCTCATGGAGATGTCCGCGGAGGATGATGAGAACGGTACGCTGGTAATGGATGTGACGACTATCCGGGAGGTGGTGAATGCCAGTTGCATCGAATTGGAATACGTATATGACTTTTTTGCCAACCAATATCTGAAAGTGGAATATGCCGGGGAATACATCGGTGATTCTGCGGATGTGTTGCCGTTGTGCGTGTACTGTGAAGGAAATCTGCCGCATCAGACGGAATACGATGCCAATGAGGATTGGGCGTATGACAAGGATGAAGACGACGAGGATTACGATGACAGTTTCATGGAAGAGTTTGGTGGCGGACGGCGTAGCCGGAGGGGAAATTTCGATGATGATGAAGATGATTATCGGTTTGGTGACGATGACGACGATTACCGGGACGAATACGGAGACGAAGAAGAGGGGTATGACGACCGTTACGAGAGCCTTGACGATTACATCGACAAATTGTAAATAGCTTTCAGGCAAATGATTTGTGCCTTTCTATGAAGACATTGGTTGTTCTGCTTGGACCTACCGGGGTGGGGAAAACGGATTTGAGCATAGAGATTGCCCGGTATTTTGATACGTCCATTATTTCCTGTGATTCCCGGCAAATCTATCGGGAGATGCGAATCGGCACGGCAGTGCCCGACCGGGAGCAGTTGGCGACGGTTCCGCATTTTTTCATACAATCCATGTCTGTTCGGGATTATTACAATTCCTGGCAATTTGAAGTAGATGCCCTGTCTAAAATCAGGAATCTGTTTGAAAGCCGGGATGTCGTTTTGATGACCGGCGGTTCGATGTTGTATATCGATGCCGTTTGCAAGGGCATTGACGATATTCCGACAATTGCCCCGGAACTGCGGGCGGAATTGATGGAGATTTATGAAAATCAGGGGTTGGAGCCTATCCGTGCCATGCTGAAGGAATTGGACCCTGTTTTTTATGAAGAGGTGGATTTGAACAATGGGAAACGGGTGTTGCACGCCGTCGAAGTGTGTAAAATGGCAGGTGTCCCTTACTCTTCGCTTCGGACGCACACGCCCAAGGACAGGGGATTCAACATCGTTCAGGTCGGTTTGAACCGGGAACGGGAGGAATTGTATGAACGGATAGACCGTCGGGTAGACCAGATGCTGGAGGAGGGGTTGGAAGAGGAAGCGCGCTCGTTATATCCTTTGCGTCATTTGAATGCCCTGAATACCGTGGGCTACAAGGAATTTTTTGATTACTTCGACAACAAGACGGATTACGATGAGGCGGTACGTTTGATTAAACGAAATTCCCGCCGTTACGCCCGGAAGCAATTGTCCTGGTTTCGGCGGGATTCGGATATCCATTGGTTTCATCCCGACAAGAAGTCGGAAATCCTCACTTTTCTCCAATCATGTAGTTCATAAAGTTTGTAAAGTTATAAACTGTCTCAGTGTGCCCATTCGGCGAAAAAGTCGTTTCCTTTGTCATCGACGATGATGAAGGCGGGGAAATTCTCGATGCGGATTTTGCGTACCGCTTCCATACCCAGTTCTTCAAAGTCGACTACTTCGACCGATTTTATGCTGTTCTTCGCCAATATGGCGGCAGGTCCGCCGATGGAACCCAGATAAAAACCGCCGTATTTCTTGCAGGCATTGGTCACGTCAATGGAACGGTTGCCTTTTGCCACCATAATCATGGAGCCGCCCAGCGACTGGAACAGGTCTACATAGGGGTCCATGCGTCCTGCGGTGGTGGGACCGAAACTTCCGGATGCCATGCCTTTCGGTGTTTTGGCAGGACCGGCATAGTAAATCGGATGTTTCTTGAAATATTCCGGCATCGGTTTGCCTTCGTCAATCATCTGTTTGATGCGTGCATGGGCGATGTCCCGGGCGACAATCAGGGTACCTGACAGGTTCAGACGGGTTTTTACCGGATATTTGCTCAATTCTTTCAGAACGTTTTCCATGGGTTGGTCCAGGTCAATGTTGATGGCAGGCGTCAATGCCGGCGTCTGGGCAGGCAGAAAACGTGCCGGATTCTTCTCCAGT
>CAMWQQ010000289.1 GCA_947176455.1 uncultured Odoribacter sp.
GTCTCAATCAACATCTTGAACTGGCTGAGGTCCTCATCCTTGTCAATGTAAGTGCGATAGAGCAACTGCGTGGAGTCCGTGCTCAACAAATGATTGAAAATACCATCCACCTCGTAAATCGCCCCGTTTTCCGCCTCCCATGCCGGTTCCGGCGTAGTCAAGCGCACCTTGTCTCCCTTGTAGTCGGAAAACACCGGCTGTCCGTCCTCCATTTCACACAGGATGGCACCGTAAGCCGTGGGATAATAGCGATGCTCGAATGCGTTGTCTGCCAACTGCACCTGCAACACTCCGGAATACAGGCGCATCACCAGCGTATCCAAATACTCGTCCTCGTATCCGTCTATCCCCCATTCGTTGCCGGTTCCATTGTCCCATGCCTTGGAATCGTCCGCCTGAATCAGCACCGTGCGGGGCGCATGCTGGTAGGAGTTGTCAACCCCGAACCACCCTTCAACACTGGTGCCTTTCTTGTCCATCAGTTTCGCCCATTCCCTGTAACGCTTGTATTTCATCAGATAACCCGCATACAAGCTCGTAAACAAGGGAGTTTCTGGCACCCGGTTCACTTTGTAAATCATGCTGTTCGAACTGACCAGGGAGCCGGTAAACATAGCCCCCAAATCGTTCTTCAAGGACAGCATCGCCCCCGAATAGGAATAAAAATAAGGATTGCTCCGTCCGATGTCGCTCAATCCCCAGACCGTCGACGAATAAGACCGCGATACCAGCGATTTCAGGAAGGGCACCACCAGCTCGTTCGGCACGGAATCAAAGCACACCAGCAATTCCGGTGTGAAATAAGGCTCGAAGAAAGCCTGCATCGCCACATCGGTCGGCAAGAAGGCGGTGTTGAAGAAAGACTCGTCGGCAATGTCCATGGTTTTTCCGCCTCCTTTCACCGAAACGTCATAATATTTTATCAGCGTCGTGTCCAGCTTGTCGTTTTCCATGCCGACCGTGGCATAACCGCTAAACCGGTCGAACCATTTCTTGATAATGGAAAGCTGGGCATCCCCGGCAATCGCCTCGTCCATTCTGGGCATCAGCAACAACGGACCGTCCAGCACATGAACCACCCCGTTGGAGGTCGGGATATCCCGGTCCGTCTGCGACACCGGCACGTTTTCCACCATGAAATCGCCGGGCGCCACGCCCATCATCTTCCGGTAGTCGTCGCTCCGTTCCGAGAGGTACGAACCGGTAAACACCCGGAGCGATTTGGAAGGATGCGCCTTTCCCGAAGTCCGGGTGTCCTGTCGGATTCCATAGGCATAAGAAATCGGCGTCTTGTCCCAGTCGTCCGAATATTCATAAAACTTTTCAAAATCATAGTAATACACCATGCCCAGCATGAAATGGTAGTTGATGAAGTCTATCAGGTCCCGCTCCGGCATGTTCTCCACCGTCCAGCCTTTCTGGTCCAGCCACGCCTGGAGATGCTCGTCCTTGGGCGCAAAGCAGGTGTAAAGCCCGGACTGGGACAGGGTTCGTTCCAAGTCCGCCCGGCGAATCATCCGCACGAACAAGTCAAATCCCCCTTTCTCCTCCAGCACCTGCACCACGTTCATGCCTATGGAAGCGTCATTCACCTTGTTGTAATGGTCGTCGAACTCCTTCCGGCAACCACCGAACAGGAGCGCCACGCCACACATCCATAACAAAATCCTCGTATTCATATCTTTCTGATTTGATTATTCGTCCGCAACATCCGACCCGTACAAATACACCTCGGCAAGGGCGGCATCATTCTGATTACCCCCCGAAAAACCTAAAGTACATACAACTTTAACAAAACGGTACCTAACCACATTCGGAAATTCAAATATTTGTTCAGCCGCCGAGGTCGTCAAGTTAAATTCATGACATAAAGTCCACGATGATTCACTCGACGGAGTTCCGCTCACATTATTGCCATATATGGCCATACTTGAGACCATTGCTCTATCTTGTCTTTGAAAAATTCCAATCTTTTCCAACATTTTTTGCGATCCCAGATCCAAGACGATATAATGCGGATATCGGGTAGTATTCCACTTTGAATGCCAGTAAGTCTTAAGGTTACCATCTAAAATATATCTAGCAAAGCACCCACCATCACCTTGTGGCTCCTCTGAAGAAAAAGCAACCACCGACCACTTGCTACGGTCCAGTTTACCCGCCTCTTTCTTATAGAAACGCAACATTTTCCGGTCCGATTCATTGCCGTGTTCATCCACGATAGTGGCATATACATCCAAACTCTGGCTTCCTGAAACATTGGCGCCGATTCGGACTAATTGCTTTCCCGTAGAATGGGCAGCCACGACAACCTCTTCCTTGTAATCGTTTCCGTTCAGATCCGTATAGGTCAATTCGATGTAGAAATTTTCGGCATAACTGTTCTCCCAACTGACGTTTATACCGCCAAGATCCACTCCCAGCTTCACCCTGCCGTAAAACATATTCACCGTTGATTCCAATGCGGACGCCATTAGCTCAACCGGTTCCGAAACTTTTCCTGCCTTGTCGTACACCACAAAACGGAAATAATAAGGGGAACTGTCGGGCAATCCTTCCACCCAACGTTCCGAAGCGCCTCCCAAGGCAAGCGTTCTGTGCAAGTTTCCGGACTTATCCGTATAGGAAATCTCCACATAAGCCACATCTCCGGCTTCCGGATTGTCCCATTGAAACAGGAGCGCCCCCTGGGCCGCCGTGTACCTGATGTTGGACACGGACCCCACCTGGGTTGCCCGTCCGCTACTATCGTCCCGACAGGCAAACGCAGGCAACAGCAAAAACAAAATCACAAAATTGCGCGTAAATGTTCTCATTGTTATTTTCAATATTTACATAAATGAATTTCATACTATCGTCCTAAAAAATCCAAAACACCTCTTTTGCTCCACTTCTCCCACCAGCCTTGCAACACACCGAGAAATCTGAAATCCACCCACCACCAGACAACATCCAAACAGCTCGCCTACTCCGACAAGCCGTTTATTCCAAATATCC
>CAMWQQ010000290.1 GCA_947176455.1 uncultured Odoribacter sp.
CAATCAATACAAATGCCAAAAGCATCATCCATTTCATCGTATTCTTCATAATCTTAATTTTTGTTGATTCTCATTCATTTTCATTTATCATATAGACCGTCGGTCTATCATTCCTCCTGTTTCTTCACGGAATAGCCCAGTTTTCTCAATATCACGTCGCTCTTGTCCAGCTTGGCATCGAAATAAACTACGGAATTGTCGGCGGAAACATCAACCACCATACCGAAATTGCCTTCCTTGGCAACATCCTTGATGACTGCCAGCACCTCATCCTGCAAAGGTTTAACCAATTCCTCCCGTTTCGCAAAAAGAGCTCCGTTCGTTCCGAAATACTGCTGTTGCAACTGCCTGGCGTGATTTTCCTTCGCCGCAATCTCCTTTTCCCGTTGCTCCCGCATCGAAGGCGTCAGAAACACCTTGTCCGCATTATACTTGCTCTGCAATTCAGTCACCTCCAGGTACACGGCATCGATGTCCGCCTGCAACTTCAATGAATAGTTGTTCAGCTCCTCCTGCGCTTTCGCATAATCCGGAATGCTGTTCAAAATATACTCCAAATTGACAATCGCATAGCGAGTGACACCCTGTGCATGAGTTTCAATGAACGAACAACACAAAAATAAAAAAATAAATCCGCTTTTCAACCCTCTGTGCAACAATTTAAATAGGATACATAACATATAAAAGAATTTTTAACGGATTTCAGCAACTAAAATTCTTGTCCCAATACAAAATGGATCTGCGAACCGGCGGCTCCGGAACGACCCGGAACAGGGTCAAAGCCATAACCCCAGTCGATACCCAGCAAACCGAACATCGGCAAGAACACACGCAAGCCCACTCCGGCAGAACGATACAAATTGAACGGCTCGAAATCCTTCAACTCATACCAGGAATTTCCTGCCTCCAAGAAGGCAAGGGCGTATATGGTCGCCGACTGCGCCAAGGAAATCGGATACCGCACCTCCATCGTCAACTTGGAATACAAGCTGGCATCCGATGCGCTGGGAGCGATGAAACTGGAACCCGCATTCGTCAAAGAACCGTTCTCGTATCCGCGCAAGCCAATGTATTCACGACCGTACAGACTGTAACCGGACATCCCGTCACCTCCCATTTCAAAACCCTCAAACGGTGAACGCTTGTGCTTGTTGAAGTGTCCCAAGTAACCGTACTGCGCTCCGGCATACAACACCAGCTTCTCTTTCCGGTCCAACGGCATGAAAACCTTGCCCTGGAACTTCCATTTGTGAAATTCAATCCAACGGTATTTGTCCTTGTTCTTGATGTTCGGACTGGAATAATCCCTGTCCGTAAACCAGGAGTAAGGCGGAGTAAACGACAAACCGACCGAAAAAGTCGACCCCTTGCGGGTATACAGCGGATTGTCGATAGAGCTTCTCTGTACAAGCACTTCTAACGAAAAATTATTTGAATTTCCGTCACTGATGATGTAATACGGCCAGTTCTTCAACGAATAACGCTGATAAGAAATGGAAGTGGACATCATAAAGAAATCGTCCGGCCAACTGATACGCCGTCCCAACCCGGCAGAAACTCCGAAAGTCGTCATCAATTGGCTCGTATTGTACAGCTTGGAGGCATTCCCGGCATAATAAGAATTGTAATACCTCTGGGAATAACCGGTCTGACGGGAATAATACGCCGAAACGCTCAACGAGTTCGGCTTCTTTCCGCCCAACCAGGGTTCACGGAAAGAAAGGCTGAACGACGAATAATACTTTCCGTTCGTCTGTGCTTTCAACGACAGCGTCTGCCCGTCTCCCTGTGGCAACGGCCGATAAGATTCCAGATTAAAAATGTTGCGAATGGAGAAATTCGTAAAGGTCAGACCGACAGAACCGATAATCATGCCGGCTCCCCAACCTCCCGAAATCTCAATCTTATCGTTGGCTTTTTCCTCTACATGGTATTCAATATCCACCGTTCCGGCTTCCTGATTCGCATTCACCGGCTTCGGCTCCAGTTTCTCCGGGTCGAAATGCCCCAGATTGGCAAGTTCCCGGAGGCTTCGCATAATGTCTTCCCGACTGAACAGCTCACCGGGATAAGTGTACAGCTCCCGACGGATGACATGCTCGTGGGTACGGGTGTTTCCCTTGATTTCCACCCGGTCTATGGTCGCCTGCGGACCTTCGAAGATTCGGATTTCCACATTAATGGAGTCCTTGCCGACTACCGTTTCCACCGGCATCGCCCGATAAAACAGATAACCGTTGTTCCGGTAGAAGAAATTCCCGACACCGTCCTCGTCCGACTCCAATCGCTCGTTGAAATATTTCTTGTTGTAAGTGTCTCCCCGCTTCAGATTCAGCAAGGCGGACAATCTTTCCGCATCCACCACCGTATTTCCCACCCAGGAAATATCGTTGTAATAATACTTGTTCCCTTCTTCCACGTTCAGATAAATCTTCACCCGGTTCGGAGCGACCTGAACGACGCTGTCAGAAAGGATAGTGGCATCGCGATAGCCCAACTCGTTATACTTGTCCAGCAAATTATACTTGTCATCCTCGAAATTCGTCTCGATGTACTTGGCGGAACGGAAAAAATTCACCAAGGACTTCTCCTTCGTCTTCTTCATCGCACTCTTCAGCTTTCCAGCCTTCACCTCCTCATTGCCGTTCAAGACAATCTCGCTGATTTTGATTTTGCTCTTGCGTTCCACATTGACATCCAGAATCACAAAATTCGGCTTCTCCGGGTCATCCCGTTGCACCACATTTATGTCAATGTTGTAATAGCCTTTCTCCTTGTAATACCGCTCAATGACTCGCTTCAGGTTGGCTATCATGTTGTCCGTCACCTGGCTACCCGGCAAAGAATTGATCTTTTCCTTCAGCTTGCTCTCCTCGGACTTCTTTATCCCGACATAATTGATTTTCGACAACTTGTGACGTTCCGCAAGATGCAAAATCAAAAACACCTTGTTCCCCTCGTAACGGTCCACCGAAATCGTCACATCCGAAAA
>CAMWQQ010000291.1 GCA_947176455.1 uncultured Odoribacter sp.
GTTGTTCCGAGCAGCCGCTTGTTTTTCGTGTTCTGCCTTGATTTGCAAGAACTTTTCTTTGGCTTGCAGGATCTTGTCTTTTTTGATGACTTCTGCTTCCGCCTCTGCTTCTTTGATGATGTTCTGAGCCCGGTATTTCATAGCCAATTTCATGATAAGCCAGCCGATGCCCGCTCCAATCAAGAAAGCCGCCGCAATGGTGATTATTAATGTTGTCATATCCTGTAATTAAATTTGAATTTATAATATAGTTTATATGTCCACACAAAAAGCCCGCATCATTTCTTTTTAATAAAAACCCTTGTATGACACGGGTAGAGCTGCCATTTGATTCAGACTTCCACCGTCCCGAAGGAACCCGAAGGTTGAGGCCTGTCTTGTGCAAATATAAGCGTCGGCTCTAATTTGGTTAAGTGTTGAGTTTTTCGCTTAAAGTCGAAATAATGCGGGATATTGTCTTCAAAGAACTCTTGCTTACTCTTTGATGAATTCGTCAAGTTTCAGATTGATTTGTTCTATCTCATTCAGCTTCTGTTCCTGTTGCAACATTTTGATGGTGTGCACCAGCGAGACATAGGCTAAAAAATAAAAAGGTTCGGGTTCCGGATAGTTCCCGTTTTTGTATGTTAAAACGCGTTCATTAATTTCTTTAGCCGCCTTTCGGACGATTTCCTCTTCTGAAGCGACGATGTTCAGATTCATGGGAATGCCGGCTATGTCCAAATTGATGTTGCGTTTTTCTGACATATTCAGTTATTCAAAAGAGCAATACATTTATCAATCTCCCGCACCAGTTGGTTTATACGCACTTTCGCTTCATAACTTCCGTTGCCTCCGGAAATTGCGCTCGCCACTTTGGTCGTTTTTATTTTTTCATTCAATGTTTTGTTCTCTCCTTTCACTTGCTCCAGTTCCGATTGCAGGCCTTGCAGCTCGCCTTCCAGACTTTTGTTCCGTTCCAGAGAGGATATATATAAATTTATTAGTTTGTCTATTTTAGATTTTAGCTCGTTAATAACGGCATCCTGTTTTGCTGCCATAATCCAATCTTTTCCTCACAAAGATAAAGTTTATTCTTTAAATTATCAACAGTGTTCCTATATTTGCAAGTGAAAATTAGTATTTTTTTAATGCTTTCAATACCATGAAACGGAGATGTATTCGCCTTTTTTTGTTTAATTGTTTGATTGTGATTTCTTTAAACGGCATTGCCCAGGAAGCGGTGAAACCGGTGCGGAACGCCGTCCTGTTGAGCGGGAATTTCGGAGAGTTGCGGGCGACCCATTTCCATTCCGGCATCGATATCCGGACGGGAGGAGTGGTCGGTTGGCCGGTCATCTGCGTGAAGGACGGCATGCTGGCTCGTGTGAACATTTCTCCGGTAGGATACGGTCAGGCGTTGTATGTGGAGCATCCGGACGGAACGACCACCGTTTACGGGCATTTGGATCGGTTTGCTCCGGCTATTACGAAACGGGTCCGGGAGTTGCAGTATCATCAGGAAAGTTTTCGGATAGATGAGGATTTCAGGCCTTATCAGTTGCATTTCAAACAGGGCGATACCATTGCGTACAGCGGAAATACCGGTTCGTCCGGGGGACCTCACTTGCATTTCGAGGTGAGGAATACGGCTACGGAGCATACGCTGAATCCACTGCTTTTTTATTCGATACAGGATACCAAGGCACCTGTGGTGCGGAAACTGTATTTGTATGCGGTGGCAGAGAACGGGCGTGTGGATGTGCTCCGGGAGCGTGCTTTGAAAGCGACGGGAGCGGGACGCTATGTCGTAGGGCGGACCACTGTTCCTGCGGGCAAAGTCGGCGTCGGACTGCACGTGAACGATTATATGGACGGTTCCTGGAACAGGCTGGGGGTGTACCGGATGACGCTGACGGTGGACGGGGATACGCTTTGGGATTTGAAAATGGATTCCTGTTCTTTCGACCAAAGTTGTTTTATCAATGAGGTCAAGGATTTTGACTGCTATAAAAAGCGGGAGACGGTGTATCGCTGTTTCGGAAATTACCAGGAGCGTTTTCTGGGCATCCGGAATCGAGGAGGAGGCTACATCTTCGTGCCGGAGGATAGCGTGGTTCGGGTGAGGGTGGACGTGGCGGATATAAACGGCAACCGGAGTCGGGTGGATTTGGAATTGAAGGGAGGGAAGCCTCGAATGGCGGATGAACGGGAGGTGTTGAGGTATGACGAGGCGCATTGCCTGGAATTGCCCGGTTGCCGGGTGGAACTGGATGCCGGGTCTTTGTTTTCTTCCGTGGAAAAGCAGTTGAACGTCGAAACGGATTCGGTGACGGGACAGCCTGTTTTCGTCCTGGCATCCAAGGATATTCCTTTGTTTAAAAAGGGACGGATGCGGGTTGACGGGCAGTTCGATGAGCACGCCGTGATATGCGAGGTAGACGCTGACGGACGCAAGATTCCTGTGGAAACGACCTGGACGCCGGACGGACTCGAGGCGCGCATCGGGTATCTGAACCGTTATACGGTGGTGGAGGACCGGGAGAAACCGCAGATTGCTTATTTGGGAAAATTTCCGGGGCGCATCCTGCGCTTCAAGATAACGGACGACCTTTCGGGAATCGCGCTCTATCGGGGAGAAGTGAACGGCAAGTGGTGCCTGTTTACCTATGACCCCCGGACGGATGTGTTGGAATGTAGTCTGGATGAGCCCGTGTTTGAGAAAGGGCGGGTCAATGAGGTGAAAATCACGGTGGCGGACCGAACCGGGAATGCGGAAGAACTGCTTGTTTTAGTAGAAAGTTTATAAAGTTAAAAGTTTATAAAGTTTATAAGGTTCATAAAGTTATAAAGTTGAATCCTGGTGGGGATTGCTAACGGTGTCGGAATAGCTGGGAGAGCCGAAGCCCTGTAAACTCACGCTGAATGATACCCTACTCATTATACTTTACAAACTTTATGAACCTTACAAACTAACTATCATTGGGCGATGTCCACTTCTATGGCT
>CAMWQQ010000292.1 GCA_947176455.1 uncultured Odoribacter sp.
AACGAAATCGGCAGGTTGCGGGAGATCACTTTCCGGGCAGTCGGCGAGGGGACGAACCGGAGCATAGACCTGGACGAATTTGATTTGTATTACTATCACTTGTTCATCTGGGACGACGATGCCGATTGCATTGTCGGCGCCTATCGGGTGGGCAAGGGGAAGGATATCATAGACCGTTACGGCGTGAAAGGATTTTACATTAACACGCTGTTCAAGATACGGAAAGACATGATGCCGGTGTTGTACGAATCCATCGAACTGGGACGTTCTTTCGTGGTCGGGGAGTACCAGCGGAAACCTTATCCGCTCTTTATGCTTTGGAAAGGCATCTTGTATTTCTTGATTAAAAACCCGGAATATCGTTACCTGATTGGACCGGTGACGATTAGCGGGAAATACACGGAGGTATCCAAGGAGTTGATTATGAAGTTTATCCAGCGGAATCACTGGGATGAGGAGTTGGCGAAGTACATTGTTCCGCGTTGTAAATACCGGGTGGAAACCCATGACCCGGACGTGGATGTCATGGTGGATGCCTCCGGCAGTGACATTTCCGCCTTGGACAAGTTTATCGGCGACATTGAGCCTTCAAGTGACAAATTGCCCATTTTGTTGAAGAAATACATCTCTTTGAACGGGCGGATCATCGGTTTTAATATTGACCCGAAATTCAATATGTGTTTGGACGGATTGTTGATTTTGGATTTGTTTGAAGTGCCGATGAATACGATAGAGTCCCTTTCCAAGGAAATAAATGATGACACGATTCTGAATCGTTTTTCTCAGGACAGCCTGGAGGTATGATGTAAAAAGAACCAGTATGTTCGATGTGGTTTATATTTTCAAGGGTATGCTGATAGGACTGATGGTATCTGTACCGTTGGGACCTATGGGGGTGCTCATTATACAAAAGACGTTGCAGAAGGGGGCGTTGGCAGGTTTTGTCGCCGGTATGGGGGCCGCTTGCGCCGACCTTTTTTATGCGACTGTCGCCGCATTCGGACTGGGGTTTGTTATTAACGTTATACAGTCGCACGAACTGGTCTTGCAGATTATCGGGGGCATTTTCCTGCTCATCGTCGGGTTGAAGATTTATTTTGACAATCCGTTAAAGCAGATTCGGATGAAAAAACGGGTGTCCAAAACGGGGTTGCTGGGGGATTTTCTGACCCTGTTTTTCCTGACGGCATCCAATCCGGTGGCGATTGTCGTGTTTATGGCTGTATTTGCAGGGGCTTCCGTGTTCGGGGACGAGCCTTCTTTTCGGATAGAGCTTTTTGTATTGACGGGCGTGTTGCTGGGAGGTGGCTTGTGGTGGTACACGCTGTCCGCCTTGGTCAATCTTTTCCGCAAGAGATTTCGGTTGCGGGTGTTGATAACCATCAACCGGATTTCCGGTGTGATCATCACCATATTGGGAGGCTTGGTCATATTGGCCGCATTTGAGCCGTTCCGCTCGTTGCTTCCAGCCACCTGATTATTGCTTCGTTTTCCAATGCGGGGAATCGCCCCAGCTGTCCGGGTGTATGTCGCAACCGCTTTGGCGTATGCTTTCGATTAACTGCCGTGTCGTTTCTTCATTTCCCTCGTCCATTCCCGGTTTGTTTTCGTAAAGTTGATAACTTGCCCGTTTGGCGACAGGGGTGATGTTGGGCATAATGATGTTGGCTCCGATCTCGAGAGCCTTTTCCCTGCCGTCCGGAGCAATGGCTTGCAGGGCGGTGGTGGCTGCGATGTTTATGTCGGGCATCAGTAGGCGCAGGCAGCTAATCATGTGCAGTCCCAGCTTGAGGCGTTTTTCTTGTGTGAGCAACTGGTTTCGGAGGGTCCAGAGTGGCGTGTCCTTGTGTTCCAGGTAAGGTCCCATGCCGACCATGTCGACAT
This sequence comes from uncultured Odoribacter sp., assembly GCA_947176455.1. GTDB lineage: Bacteria > Bacteroidota > Bacteroidia > Bacteroidales > Marinifilaceae > Odoribacter. Next base: position 1,885 of record CAMWQQ010000292.1, read on the forward strand.
CCATGTCTTTAAAAAACAAGAGGTCGTCGGCGAGGTCTTCAAGCGTTTGAAAGGGCAGTCCGATCATAACGCCCGTCCCGGTCTGGTAGCCGCATTTCTGCAACATCCGAAGGCATTGGAGGCGGGTATGGAAATCGTGCTGTTTGTCCTGCGGATGGATTTTCTGGTAAAGTTGGCTGTTGGAAGTTTCTATCCTTAGCAGATAGCGGTGGGCGCCTGCGTCAAACCACCGTTTGTAAGTATCTTCCGTCTGTTCTCCCAGGGATAGCGTGATGCCGAGTTCATGGTGACTGAGCTTTTTGATTTCTTTCAGCAAATGTTCTATTCGCAGAATGAAACCGGTGTCATTGCGTTCTCCTCCCTGCAGGACAACGGAACCGTAGTGGTTTTGCCAGGCATAGCGTGTGGCTTGAAGGATGTCTTCGTCGGTCAGGGAATAACGCTCGGCATGTGGATTGGATTTCCGGATGCCGCAATACAGACAGTCTTTTGTGCAGATGTTCGAGATTTCGATAAGCCCTCTCAGATAGACGTTGTTGCCGATGGTGTCGTTTCTCAACTGGCGACTGCGGGCAAACAAGGCTTTCTCTTCTTCGCCTTCGCAAGCGAGCAGTTGGACAAGTTCTTCTTTATGAATGGGTTGATGATATGCAGTGAAGTTCACAGTCGTGTATTTTCTATGGTCATAAAAGTAAAAATTTTCGTCTGATTTTCTATGGATATAAAATCAGAGATTTTTTTCGTAACTTTGTTTCTGAATAACCTGTGAAATCCGGTCGGAAATGATATGAAAAAAGGCATTTGGCTATCGTTGGGGGCTATCGTGCTGGTTGGTGTGATTGTTTTTGCAGTCTGGTACATCAACGAGGAGGGAAAGATGCGCTCTGGCAGTAAGGATTCCTTCATTCCTTACAATTCGGCATGGGTGGTCAGTGTCAATGCCCGACCCGCCTTGTCGCCAGAAATGGAGCAGGCATTCGGCGGAGAAGTGGCACGCTATCGGGAGAGATTGTTGGTTCGGGTTACGGAAACACTTCGTCATCAGGGATATGTGATTGCCTATCCGTATGTGGTGGCGGCACGGGTGGAAGGGAAA
>CAMWQQ010000293.1 GCA_947176455.1 uncultured Odoribacter sp.
CGGAAATAAGCCAGGTCGTATGCTCCGTGGTGGGTTGCTCCGTCCGAACCGACAAATCCTGCCCGGTCGAGACAGAACACCACGTTCAGGTTTTGCAGAGCCACGTCATGGATGACTTGGTCATAGGCACGTTGCATGAACGAGGAATAGATATTGCAGAAAGGAACATAGCCTTGGGTGGCGAGTCCTGCCGAGAACGTGACGGCGTGCTGTTCGGCGATGCCGACATCGAAACAGCGTTCCGGCATTTCCCGCATCATGATATTCAGCGAGCATCCGGAGGGCATGGCTGGGGTAATCCCTACAATCTTGGGATTGCTCTTCGCCAACTCGGTAAGCGTGTTTCCGAAAACATCCTGGAATTTCGCCGGAAGGTTGCAATCGCATTCCTTGATGCGTTCTCCGGTAACTTTGTTGTATTTTCCCGGAGCATGCCAGACGGTCTGGTTGGTTTCCGCTTCCTTGAAGCCTTTTCCTTTGACCGTGATGCAGTGGAGTATTTTGGGACCTTTTATGTTCTTCAGGTCCCGGAGCAGTTTGATCAGGTGATTGACATCGTGTCCGTCCACGGGACCGAAATAGCGCAATCCCATGGCTTCAAACAGGTTGCTTTGCTTTAACAACATGGACTTGATGCTGTTGTCAATGTTTTGTATGAAGTTGCGCATTCCCGGACTGATACGGTTCAGTTTGCCCAAAGCGTTCCAGACCTCATTTTTGATTTTGTTGTATCCCTTGGAGGTGGTGATGTCGAGCAGGTATTCGCTCAGTCCGCCGACGTTGGGGTCTATCGCCATGTTGTTGTCATTCAGGATGACCAGCAGGTCGGCATTGGAGACTCCAGCGTTGTTCAATGCTTCAAACGCCATTCCGCCGGTCATGGCTCCGTCCCCGATGACGGCAACGCTTAGCCGGTTTTCCTCGCCATTCATTTGGGCCGCAATAGCCATGCCCAAGGCGGCGGAAATGGAGGTTGACGAATGTCCTGTCCCGAACGAGTCGTATTCACTTTCGGACATTTTCGGGAAACCGCTGATGCCACCATAGAGGCGTTTGGTTTTGAATTGCTCTTTTCTGCCGGTCAGGATTTTGTGGGCGTATGACTGGTGACCGACATCCCAAATCAGGTTGTCGTAAGGGGTGTCGAGGACGTAGTGGAGCGCTACGGTGAGTTCGACGACGCCCAGACTTGAACCCAAATGACCCGGATTTTCCGCACAGTCGTCAATAATTCTTTGGCGAACTTCCTGGCAGAGCTGTATCAGGGCATCTTCCGGTAGCTTCTTTAAATCTTCCGGTGTGTTAATTTGGTCGAGAATACTCATGCATTCGGTTTATCAAGTGTTTAAAGTCGTGACACCGGTATCTGGCATCGCCCTTCCTGTGCCTCTAGGAAGGTCAATAAACGACGGTTCCGATTTCTTTGCCTTCCATTAATTTTTTCAAGTTTCCCTCGACGTCCATATTGAATACGACAATCGGCAGGTGGTTTTCCTTGCACATGGTGGTGGCGGTGAGGTCCATGACTTTCAACCCTTTGTTGTATATTTCATCGTAGGTGATTTTGTCGAATTTCACGGCGGCGGGGTCTTTCTCGGGGTCTGCGGTGTATATGCCGTCCACCCGCGTGCCTTTCAGCATGGCATCCGCTTCAATTTCAATGGCCCGAAGGCTACTGCCGGTGTCTGTCGTGAAATAGGGATTGCCGGTGCCTGCGCTGAAAATGGTGACGTAGCCTTGTGACAGGTATTCCACGGCTTTCGCTTTGGAGTAAAATTCCGCAATGGGTTCCATGCGAATGGCGGTCAGCACCTTGTTTTTGCAGTTTTCATTGTCCAGGGCGGAACTGAGGGCAAGGCTGTTGATGACGGTTGCCAGCATCCCCATGCTGTCTCCTTTTACCCGGTCGAAGCCTTTGTTGGTACCTGTCAGACCCCTGAAAATATTCCCGCCTCCGATGACAATGCCGACCTGGATACCCATATCCGCGACTTCTTTTATTTGTCGGGCATAGCTTTCCACACGGGTAACATCGATACCGTATTTTTGTTCGCCCATAAGGGACTCTCCGCTCAATTTTAAAAGTATTCTTTTGTATTTCATCGTTTTATGAATGATTAGAATAAAACAAGCTTATTTCATTTCAACATAAATTATTTAGAACGGAGAGAAATCATCCCGGTTCTAAAATAATAAAGCAAAGCTAATTAATTTTGTCCGATTCTAAAATGAAATGCCATGAATAAAACTGCAAATTATCGATACGACCTTTCAAGGATTGCTTTGCTTGCCACTGGATGAAAAAAAAGATACATCAACTATGAGGTGGCGGAAGACAATTTATAAGTACCGAGATACAAAATGGAAGCCGGCAGATGTTCAATTTGCCGGCTTCTTGATTTGCGAATAGCATTACTTCTGTTAAAAGAGTTTAGTCTTAGCTCTTGATTTTCGCGCTTTTTTTGGTTTTTATGCAGAATATGGAGGTTTCGGAGGTAGACCCCAAAAACGGTGGATGGACCTAAAACCAAAACCGAATTGAGCCGTACAATAGCATCGTTGACGATGATAAACGAATCAGTCAGATTGATGAGCCAGAAGCCCATCGAAAGGAGGTATTTCTGCTGTTTTCGGAAGTAAATCCGTTGATAAACAAAGCGTAATGTGAAGACGACTTGTCCGTCGAATCCCAGATGGGCTGTTCTATGGGATATTTTCATTATTGCAGAATTGTACGATGAAGAGACCGACTTCTACGAACAGATTGTCGACGGTAAAGACAGATAGTGCGATTAAAAGATAGCGTATCTGACGGGGTATTTTTTGCCCGCATATTTGATGTCAAAATTTCCGATATTGATTAGAATGAAATTAATTATCCGAGAGAAATAGTAAAGTTATTTTTTATTTAGTTATAAAAAATAATAAGTAGAAATTGAACAAGCTTAATGATTAGGATACGGA
>CAMWQQ010000294.1 GCA_947176455.1 uncultured Odoribacter sp.
TTGCAACAGGCAAGACAGCTAAATCTATCCTGATTAGCTGCGGCGCAAGGTTAGCACCATTTGACAGTGCAGCGACACGTTGTCGCATATAAACTCTGCGTGGGATTTTCCTGCAAAGAGGTAAAAGTGACGGAAAGGCAACAGCCTTTCTAACTGATATTCCGAGAAGTGGAATGACGGGGTAACGCCCTGAAACGCTTCCCTTGATACTGCGTTGGAAGAAACGGGACGTATTTCCCGCAACTGACACAGCACGCTGAAGTCGGCTGTCTGCACCTGCGACTGTCCCTTTTGGGGATAAAGCAAAACCGAGCCAGAGGTGGCCGGGGGTGTTAGGCCGGAGGTCTATAAAGTACCTATGTCCAGAATGCGGCTGACTACCGCTGACAAAAGCCCGAATGTACAGGTCTATAACGGGATATGGTAGAAATGCCATAGCCGTGAAAACGGCGTATGCGGGGTAAAGTAAGATTTGTCGATATGAAATTCCCTATGGTGTTACAGGCACCATCAGGCATACAGGCCTAAAGGGCAGGGTTAAGGGTATTATGCAAAGATAGGAATATCGGAACGTGGAAAGCCCCGGATGTGAAGTGGATACGCATGATGAAGCAATGAACGGGAAAATCGTGTCGCCTTTTATGGGAGATGCGGTATAACTGTTCTTAATCCGGGAGGAAAGAGCAGTCATGCTACCTATGAAGCCGTGAACAAAGTAAGCGGTGGAGGGACGGGCTGTAGTCAGGAACAGAAACAAAATCATATTTTATAAACACGCATAGGTTCGAGTAGGACTAAGAAAGGCGAAAATCCAAACGAAAGTGGGGATAAGTAACCGACTATGGCAACAGGAAAGGCAAAGAAGAAAGATAAGTTAAGGCACGCCGAGTATTATGACTTTCAGGAAGTTCAAGATAAGCTGTATGCCGACAGCAGCAGGGGCAAAGTTTTCAAACATCTGGTTGAAATCATTGCATTACCCGAAAATATACGGCTGGCATACCGCAACATCAAGAAAAACCACGGGAGCATGACGCCCGGTACGGACGGAAAAACAATCACAGAATTATCAACACTCTCTGATGAGCAGCTTATATGCGCCGTACAGCGCAAATTAGACCGGTATGTTCCGCAAAGCGTCCGGCGGGTAGAAATCCCAAAAGGGAATGACCCGGCAAAGAAACGCCCGCTTGGAATACCAACGATTATGGACAGGCTGATCCAACAGTGCGTATTGCAGGTCATGGAGCCGATATGTGAGGCGAAATTCCACGACCACAGCTATGGATTCCGCCCTAATCGGAACCAACAGCACGCAATCGCTCAGGTTCACAAAAATATGCAGAGAAGCAATCTCCACTATGTCGTAGATATAGACATCAAGGGGTTCTTCGACAACGTGAATCACGGAAAACTGTTGAAACAGCTCTGGACAATGGGAATTCGTGACAAGAAGCTGCTTAGTATTATATCAGCTATGCTAAAAGCGGAGGTGGCCGGGATAGGATTCCCGGAGGTCGGTACGCCGCAGGGAGGTATTATCTCTCCCCTGCTATCCAATGTAGTTCTAAACGAACTGGATTGGTGGCTTGCCAGCCAATGGGAAGAAATACCAACGGATTACCCTTATAAGCTGCAAATAAATACTAACGGCAGCCTAAATAGGGGACACAAATATGATGCACTCCGCAGAACCAGGCTGAAAGAAGTCACCTGTGTTCGATATGCTGATGATTTCAAGATATTTACCAACAATTATCAAAACGCAGTAAAACTGTTCCATGCAACCAAAGATTGGCTATGGAAAAGACTTTCGCTTGAAATCAATCCTGAAAAATCAAAGGTAATCAATTTGAAGGAACAGTATTCAGAGTTTCTTGGCTTCAAATTGAAGGTTATCCCCCGTGGGAAACGTAGCAATGGAACTGCCAAATATGTAGTGGAGAGCCACATCAGAGAGAAATCTATTGCAAAAATTAAACCAAACTTAAAACGGCTTATTTATGACATTGAGTTCCCGTCACAGGGCAGGCGAACAGAATATCAGGCGATTTGCCGCTACAACGCCTATATAATGGGAATTCATGATTACTACCAATTGGCCACAAAGGTCTGCGACGACCTTACACCATTCGCCTTATCTGTCCACAAGAGCCTGCGGGCAAGACTGAAAAAACGTGTAAAAACTGCAAAACAGGTCAGGAAAAGGAAGATTCCATGTGAAATATCGAAAGTTATCAGGGAACGGTACGGGAAAAGCAAACAGCTACGCTATGTAGCTGGACACGCAGTTGTCCCGGTTGGCTACATACGACATAAGCCACCGAAGTCCATGAACCGTAAAATCAACTCCTATACGCCGGAGGGCAGGACCGAAATCCATAAGAATCTGGATAGAATCGACATGACAGTTCTTCATTATCTGATGAGGAACCCAGTGTTGTATCGTTCTATCGAATACAATGATAACAGGCTTTCGCTATATTCAGCTCAAATGGGAAAATGCGCCATAACAGGCAAAATGCTTGCTATTGGCGATATTCATTGCCATCACAAAGTGCCACGGCATTTAGGCGGTAAGGATAATTATCAAAATCTGGTGTTGGTATGTGAAGATGTACACCACCTGATTCATGCTACAAACCCTGACACAATAAGGAAATATATGGAAATCCTCAACCTTGACCCAAAGCAGAAAGAAAAACTTGAGAAGTTAAGAAGCCTTGTCCACGTTGAGAGTTATTGAAATGAAATAAAATCTGTTTCTGATGGCAAGCCGGGTGAGCTGAAAGGTTCACGCCCGGTTTAGGGCGGGGGAAAATCCGGAGATAACATCAAAGGATTACCTATCGCTATTCAAAGAGCTGCGTGACCTGACAAGCTATGACGAGTTGGGGCTTGATATGTTGGGGGACGAAAGGACAGCGTTGTTTGTCATTATCTCCGATACAG
>CAMWQQ010000295.1 GCA_947176455.1 uncultured Odoribacter sp.
GCGTGAAAGATAAAAAGGAATTGACCAAGCTGATTGCCGAGATGACCCGTCAGGGCATGGGCGCTTATTTCGGGGTGTATATTTCTGCCGATGATATGAATAGTAGCCGGAATCTGTTGCAGACCTATCAAGGCGGCTTGGGACTGGGTGACCGGGATTATTATTTGAAGAATGACGCGCACAACAAGGAAATACGTGAAAAATACGAGCAGCACGTAGCCAAGATGTTCCAATTGGCAGGCTTTGGCGAAGCGGCAGCCCGGAAAGCGGCAGCGCAGGTCATGGCCATTGAAACCCGTCTGGCTACCGCTTCCTATGAGAAGGTGAAATTGCGTGACCCTTATGCCAATTACCACAAGATGAGTCTGGAGGCATTGAAAAAGGAAATTCCCGGCATTGACTGGAACCTCTATTTTTCAACGCTCGGATTGCCCAATTTGAAAGAATTGAATGTCGGTCAGCCGGAGCCTTTGAAAGAGGTTGCCTCTATTCTGAACAAAGTGGAACTGGATGCCCAGAAAGCTTATTTGCAATGGAAAGTGATAGATGCTGCGGCTCCTTATCTGAGCGATGATTTTGTGGCAGAGAACTTTGAATTCAACGGCAAGGTGCTTTCCGGTATCAAGGAGATGAAACCTCGTTGGAAGAGAGCCGTGGCTACGGTGGACGGTGTTCTGGGAGAGGCTGTCGGACAGATGTACGTGGAGAAGTATTTCCCGGCAGCGGCCAAGGAAAGAATGGTGAAATTGGTGGAAAATCTTCAGAAAGCGCTGGGAGAACGGATTCAGAACCTTACCTGGATGAGCGAAGAGACGAAGGCAAAGGCGCTGGATAAACTGGCTGCCATTTACGTAAAGGTCGGATACCCGGACAAATGGCGGGATTATTCGAATCTGGAGATAAAAAATGATTCTTATTGGGCAAACATTCTGCGTTCCAACGAATTTGATTTCGATTACATGCTTGCCAAGGCGGATCAGCCGGTGGACCGGACGGAGTGGCTGATGACTCCCCAGACCGTGAATGCGTATTACAATCCGACGACCAATGAAATCTGTTTCCCTGCCGGAATATTGCAGTATCCTTTCTTTGACATGAATGCCGACGATGCTTTCAATTACGGGGCAATCGGCGTGGTCATCGGACATGAAATGACGCACGGATTCGACGACCAGGGACGGCAGTATGACAAGGACGGCAATCTGAAAGACTGGTGGACGGCATATGATGCCCGGAAGTTTGAGAAACGTGCTCAGGTGCTGGTGGACTGGTTCGATGCAATCGAGGTATTGCAGGGACTTCAGGCAAACGGGCAGTTGAAATTGGGTGAGAATATCGCAGACCACGGCGGATTGCAGGTGGCTTTCCAGGCTTTCCGTAATGCTACGGCGGATGCTCCGCTTGGCGAGGTGGGTGGCTTTACTCCCGAACAACGTTTTTATCTTGCCTATGCGAATGTCTGGGCAGGCAATATCCGGGACGAGCAGATTCGCCTGTTGACCCAAATGGACGTGCATTCTTTGGGACGCTGGCGTGTGAATGCCGCTCTGCCGCACATTGACGGTTGGAACGAGGCATTCGGGATAAAAGAGGGGGATGCCATGTACCTTGCACCTGAAAAACGGGCATCCATCTGGTAAATTATTCGCCGAAAAGGAGAGAAATTACAAGAAAATGTATACTTTTGAGGAAATTAAATTTTGAAAGCTATGGCAAGTATTAGAAGATTGAAAAAAGACATAGACTATTTGACTTTTGCAGTGATTGACGATAGTCTGAACTGTCTGTCTTATGGAAAAGATTCCGACGCTATCGGCAATATCGTGCAGGAAGTGATTGATGCCCGTAACGGTATGCGTCAGCGCATCAATGCTGTCAGAAGCCTTCCCAAGAATGAAAGAAAAGCGCACTGCCGGGCTATTTGCAAGGATTTGATGGTGACGGTTGATGGTGCTTTTTCTAAATTGAGCGAAATGGTGAAGGGGGCTTGAGCAGTCCAATGGTAAATTTTAGAAGAGAGTGCCGCAAGGCATTCTCTTTTTTGTTGGTTTGAAGAACGGGAAGTTATGGAAGTGATCGAGTTGCCCGGTATCGGGGAAATCAAGGTGAGAAGAGGTGCGAATATCAAGTATTTGCGCATCCGCATGGCACCTGGTCGGGGAATTTGGGTCAGTGTTCCTTTCGGGGTGAGCCGGAAGCAGGTGGAGCGTTTTCTGGAGGACAACCGTCAATGGCTGGTGGAGAACCGGAAAAGCATGGAGGTGTATGAGCAGGATACGGGAGTCGGATTGCAGGTGGGTGCGGAAGTGAAGACCAAATTCCATACCTTGAAAATAGTGAGTACCTCCGAATCCAAGCCTTCGTACAAGATTGAAGGGGAGGTGATTGTGCTGGCTGTGCCTGAAAGAGTGGAATTTAGCCGGGTGGAAAAGACGGTGCGGCAATTTTTATTGGAAATCTACCTGTTGGAAAGTCGTCGTTACCTGCCCGGAAGGGTAAAATACCATGCCGAGAAATTCGGCTTCAAATACGGGAAGCTGACTTTCCGGAACAACATTTCCAATTGGGGCAGTTGTTCTTTTGATAACAACATCAGCCTGAACATCAAATTGATGAAATTGCCCGACGAGATTATCGACTATGTGATTCTCCATGAATTGTGCCATACCGTGGAGAAGAACCATTCCGCCGCCTTCTGGAAGTTGGTGGGGCAGGTTTGTCCCGGTTATGCGGGCTTGCGCAGCAGGTTGAGGAAGTATAACACCCGAATATGAACGGATATTGTTAAAATGGTAATTTTCACATTGGAGACGTGATAAATTAGTGATTTTTCATTAATTTCGTTACCGATTTCGGGTGACTAATTCTATTGAAGTTATGACGCAGGATAAAATCAAGGAAATCCGGGAGGTATTGAAAGAGGTCA
>CAMWQQ010000296.1 GCA_947176455.1 uncultured Odoribacter sp.
GACATCTGCTGTACATCGGCAAACGCCCTGAAAGTGGTGCAAAGCCTCCCCAAAGACCGGAACATCCTGTTCGTACCGGATAAAAACCTGGGAGCTTGGATTATGAAGGTGACGGGGCGGGAAATGGAACTGTGGAAAGGCGATTGTTGCGTACACGAGCGGATTACCGCAGATATGATATTGGAAAAACACCGGGAGTTTCCGGATGCCGACATCCTGATTCATCCGGAAGCCCACTGTTCGCACGACGAGCGCATACTCGAACTGCCTCAAGCCTATATGTATTCCACGGCAGGCATGATTAAGCACGCCTCGGCTTCGCCCCAAAAGCAGTTTGTCATCGCCACGGAAGTCGAAACGATTCACAAGCTGAAAAAGGACAATCCGGAAAAGGAGTTCATACCGGTTCATCCCCAGATGATTTGCGGACAGATGAAAAAAGTGACTTTAAGCAATATCCTTGAAGCACTCGAACAGGAACAACATCGGGTAGAAATCCCCGAGGACATCCGGCAAAAGGCATTGCTTCCCATTCAAAGGATGCTCGAAATCAATTGATTGTACCACGGAAAATTAATTTAGAAACAATGAATATCTCTTTAAACTGGCTGAAAGATTACCTGAAAACAGATTTAAACGTTGAAGAAATCTGTAAGATATTAACCAACATCGGACTTGAAGTCGGCGGATTTGAAAAATTTGAATCCATTCGCGGAGGGTTGAAAGGTCTGGTTGTCGGTGAAGTGAAAACCTGCGAAGCGCATCCGGACTCCGACCACTTGCACATCACGACGGTAGACCTGGGAGACGGTCGCCTCACTCCGATTGTCTGCGGAGCACCCAATGTCGCTGCCGGGCAGAAAGTTGTCGTAGCTACTATCGGTACTGTACTTTACGACGGAGATAAGGAGTTTGTCATTAAGAAATCCAAGATAAGGGGACAGGAATCCGAGGGGATGATTTGTGCGGAGGATGAAATCGGCATAGGAAACGACCATGCCGGCATCATCGTACTGCCTGCCGACACCCGGGTCGGAATGCCGGCTGCCGAATATTACAACATCACCACCGATTACACCATTGAGGTGGACATCACCCCCAACCGGGTTGACGGAGCCTCTCATTTGGGAGTCGCCCGCGACCTGGCCGCCTATCTGCAGCAAAGCCAGGACATTCGCTATACCCTGCCTTCCGTTGACCATTTTAAGGCGGACAGCCATACGGCAGGTCTCAGCATAGAGGTGCAACGCCCCGAAGCCTGTACGCGCTACGCCGGAGTGTGCATCGAAGGCGTCAAGGTACAGGAATCTCCCGAATGGCTGAGAAACCGCCTGAAAGCGATCGGTCTGCACCCCATCAACAACGTCGTGGACATCACCAATTTCATCCTGTTCGAACTGGGGCAACCGCTTCATGCCTTCGACAAAGATAAAATCAAAGGAAACAAGGTCATTGTCCGTAGTTTCCCGACAGGCACCAAATTCGTTACGCTTGACGGCGTGGAACGCTCCCTCAACGAAAACGACCTGATGGTATGCAATACCGAGGAACCGATGTGTATAGCGGGAGTATTCGGCGGATTGGAGAGCGGTATCACGGAAAATACCACCAACGTATTTCTGGAAAGCGCCTGCTTCGACCCCGTATTTGTCCGCAAGACGGCACGCCGGCACGGATTGAGCACGGATGCCTCTTTCCGCTTTGAAAGAGGAACCGACCCCAACATCGTCCTTTACGCCTTGAAACGGGCAGCTCTTTTGGTTCAGGAATTGGGAGGCGGTAAAATCACTTCCGAAATCATAGCCATCTATCCCCAGCCGGTAGCCGATTTTGAAGTGGAAATCAAATATGCCCATGTCGACCGTCTCATCGGCAAAGCCATCGGACATGACCGCATCAAAAAAATCCTGCAGGCATTGGAAATCAAAATCGTCCAAGAAAACGAGGACGGATTGTTGCTACACGTTCCCCCCTACCGGGTTGACGTACGTCGCGAAGCAGACGTGATTGAGGATATTCTCCGCATTTACGGCTTCAACAACATCGAGGTACCGGCAAAGGTAAACTCGACGCTGAGTTACTCGCAGAAACCGGACGACTTCCGGTTAAAGAACCAGATTGCCGACCTGTTGGCTGCCAACGGGTTCAATGAAATCATGAACAATTCCCTGACCAAGGCTTCCTATTTTGAGAACCTGGAAACCTACAAGCCAGAGAACACGGTGATGTTGTTCAATCCGCTCAGCTCAGACCTGAACGCCATGCGTCAAAGCCTGTTATTCGGCGGACTGGAAAGCATTGCCTATAACATCAACCGCAAAAGCAACAGCTTGCGACTCTTTGAGTTCGGAAAGGCTTATACGTTCCATGCCAAAGAGGTTGAAAATCATCTGAAACAATACAAGGAAGAGGACAAACTGGCCCTGTTCATCACCGGAAACAAATCCCAGGCCTCCTGGAACAGCCGGGAAGAGAAAACCGACTTCTTCAACATCAAATGCTACGCCGAAATGATTCTGAAACGTTTAGGTTTCAACGTAGACCATCTGAATATTGACGAGGCAACGGAAGACATCTATCGGGAAGGTCTGGTTTACACCCAGAAGGACAAGCACATCGCCACAATAGGCATGCTCAGCCACAAGGTATTGAAAACCGTCAGCATCGAACAAGAGGTCTATTATGCGGAATTTTCTTGGGAGAATGTGCTGAAAGCCGTGAAAAACCACAACATTGCCTTCTTGCCCATGCCCAAGTTCCCCGCCGTGAAACGCGACCTCGCCTTGTTGCTGGATAAAAAGGTCAGCTTCAAAGAAATTCGCGACATTGCCATGCGGACAGAAAAGAATTTGTTGAAAGCAGTCAACTTGTTCGACGTGTACGAAGGAGAAAAATTGGGTGCCGACAAGAAATCCTA
>CAMWQQ010000297.1 GCA_947176455.1 uncultured Odoribacter sp.
ATTATCGTCGGCAGCGTCTGATGTTTTTAAGACACAGGGAGATAGAGGATGCCATTCGACGGATAAAAACGGAGGTGACACCTAACAGGAGTGTTACCGATGAGTTGACGCCCCGTTATGTCGCCATAAAGTTATTGGAAGACGACCGGACCATAAATGAGCAGTTGGCTGCCGTGCCGAATTACGGGCGGATTCAGGATGTCGCCCGGAAAGAGATTCAACGTCTGGAAAAAGAGTATAAGGAGGATACCCGTTCGATTATCACCAATGCGAAATATGGTTTTATTCGCGGAGCCTTGCAGGAGACGTTCCAGTCGGGGGAGCAGAACAAGCGTCAGTTGACGGATGCCATAGATGCCGTGCTTATGCACCGGTGGCTGGGCTTCCCTTTCTTGATTTTTTTTATGTGGGTGGTGTTCCAGGCGACCTTTTCCTTGGGCAGTTATCCGATGGAATGGATTGAGGCGGGAGTGGAGACTTTGGGGAACTGGGTGGCAGAAGTCATGCCGGAAGGTCCGCTGAATGATTTGCTGGTGAACGGAGTCATTGCCGGAGTGGGGGGCGTAATTGTTTTTTTGCCGAATATCCTGATTTTGTTCTTTTTCATTTCTTTGATGGAAGATACCGGCTATATGGCTCGAGTGGCGTTTATCATGGACCGGATGATGCACAAAATCGGTTTGCACGGGAAATCGTTTATTCCTTTGTTAATCGGTTTCGGATGCAATGTCCCTGCCGTCATGGCGACCCGGACATTGGAGAGCCGGCGAGACCGGATTATGACGATGCTGATAGTTCCCTTTATGTCATGTAGCGCCCGGTTGCCGGTTTATATCTTGATTGTTTCCGCTTTTTTTCCGGTAAAACAAGGCTTGGTGTTGCTTTCCGTGTATGTCATCGGGATTTTGCTGAGCATCGGAACCGCTTTGTTGTTGAAGAGAACTTTCTTTGCCAAGTCGTCCGTTCCTTTTGTCATGGAGTTGCCTCCCTATCGGATGCCGACGATGCGGAATACCGTGTTGCACATGTGGGGGAAGGCGGGGCAGTATCTGAAAAAAATGGGAACGATTATTCTGGCGGCATCTATCCTGATATGGGCGTTGGGGTATTTTCCGTTGGACAAGCGCGAGGAACTTGGTGCTGCCGAACATTTGGAACAGTCTTATATCGGGCGCATCGGTAAATTTATCGAACCTGCCATTCGACCTTTGGGATTCGACTGGAAAATGGGCGTCAGCATCGTGACCGGGCTGGCGGCAAAAGAGATTGTGGTGAGTTCAATGGGGATTCTGTACCATGCGTCGGACGCCGAAGAGGATATGCAAGGGCTGGCGGAGAATCTCAAGACGCAGGTGGATGAACAAGGCACGCCAGTGTTTACTCCGTTGGTGGCTTATGCTTTTATGCTGTTTATCTTGATTTATTTTCCTTGTATGGCCGTCATTGCCGCCATTCGGAAGGAAGCCGGCTGGAAGTGGGCGTTTTTCACTATTTTTTATACCACAAGTTTAGCTTGGATAGTGTCGTTCTGCGTATATCAGATAGGAAACCTGTTATAACGAGGAGTATGTTTCAAGATATCTGTGTATATGTCATTGTGGCTTTGGCTTTTGGTGGATTGGGTTGCCATATCTACCGAAAGCTGAAAGCCTTGAGGAGAAACAAGGGGGAACTGGTTTGCGCTTCGTGTCCTTTGAAAAAGGATTGCCTTGGCAAGGCGGAAGAAAGAAAAAAGGCGACAGGGACTTGTTGCCATGCGCCTTTGTATTAGTGTTAAATAATCAGAATAGCTTGAGGGTGATTTTTTCGGCTTCTTTCTGCCTTTTGATTTTTTCTTTTTCTCCTCTGCGGAAGACATAGACCAAGCCGTATTCCTCGCACATGTATCTCTTTTCTTCTTCGTCCTTGACGCCTTCAAAGTAATGCTCGACTTCATTCCAGATTTCGAGTATCAGGGCATCCGCTTCGCTCCTGTATTGGGCGACGTTGCCACTTTCGCGGGCGGAGTTGTTTTGAAACTGTTTTTGCCGGATATAATTTTCCTTGAAGTTTTCGTAATTGACCTTTACCAGGGCGATAGAGGGGCAGTAAATCGGGCTTCCGCCTCCTTTGCTGAGCCGGTTCTGTTCCCCGGTGATGATTTTTTCACCCCATTGCAACAAATCCTGTTCCGTAAGCAGGGGCGGTACCTTGGAACTGTTCTCGGGCAATCCGTAAAAAGAACGTGCCGAGGGTTTCAGTTCTCCCCGTGCAATGCAGAAGTTCAATACCTGGATGAAATGAGAAATGTATAGCCGGGCTTTCTTGGTGTGTTCCGAGAATTTGGGACTGTTGTCGAATTGCTTCTCCTTGGCCAATTTGGAATTGGAGATGGCTACCTCGAATTTCGGAAGGAAAAACTCAATCTTCTGCCTTAAGGCAAAAGGATAGGCGATTGTGGCCATTTCTTCTTGTTGGCCTTTTCTCAAAGCGGCTTTTAATGCTCTGATTCTCGCTGCATCTGTATTGGGTAATCTTCTGTAAGGCATAAATTTATGCTATAATTGACAATGACAACTTCGTTGCGAAGATATGAAAAACAAAGATTAAAACCAATATTCGTAGAATGATTTTAGTTATTTTTATATAAAGTATTGATATTAATTTTGTTATGAGAATAAAATTAATCGAAAAAGTCCCATTGCACTCCGAATTTCAGCATGCCCGGATTGATGGGATAATCGGTGGCGCTAAAGTAATTGCCGTATTTTTTGATGTGGTAATTGACGTGTTCGTATTTGACGAACAACATAGCCCGTTTGATGTGAAAGTTTAGAAATACATCGACTTTCGGATAATTTCCGGTTTTGTATTTCCGTTGATTGTAAAACTGCATGATGGAAGGCATGTAGTTGTCCGAAT
>CAMWQQ010000298.1 GCA_947176455.1 uncultured Odoribacter sp.
CCCCTTTAATCGGCAACGGAAAAATTCGGAAACTAATTGCTAAAGTAAAAGTTTAATTTTCCATTTATGGAAAACGAGAATAACATCGATCTGAGCGCCTCATGCTACGGAGAAGTCAAACCCTTCTCCTACGATTTGGCGGTTCTGCCCTGGGGTGCCACCGAACCGCACAACCAACATTTGCCCTATCTGACGGATTGCATCCTGTCGCATGACATTGCCGTGGACGCCGCACGGCAAGCACTGCAAACCCAACAGGTCAGATGCATGGTGTTGCCACCCGTATTTATGGGATCACAAAATCCCGGACAACGGGAACTAACGTTCTGCATCCATGCCCGATATGAAACCCAGAAGGCAATCCTCACCGATATCGTCGCTTCGTTGCATCATCAGGGGATGCAGAAACTGGTGATTATCAACGGACACGGAGGCAACAACTTCAAGAATATGATTCGTGACCTGGCTGTCGATTATCCGGATTTTCTAATCGCCACGACCGAATGGTTCACCATTGTTCCGCCCAACGGCTTCTTTGAGGAAAAGGATGACCATGCCGGCGAACTGGAAACCTCAGTCATGTTGCATTATCATCCGGAACGGGTAAATATGGCACTGGCAGGCGAAGGCAAAAGCCAGCCGTTTGCCTTGTCCTCGTTGAACGAAAAAATAGCCTGGACGCCCCGCAACTGGCAAAGAGTAACCACCGATACCGGCATCGGCAATCCCCGGAAAGCAACACCCGAAAAGGGCGAACGCTACGCCAAGGCGGTAACGGAAAGATTATGTCGACTTTTTACGGAATTGGCGCAAAGCTCGGATATCTATGAACATTAAATATAAACAAACACTTATAAATCAATTGATATGATTACGAAAAACTACATCGCCAAAGGCGAAGGTGCGGACAGATTCGAAAAAGTCCCCGTACAGATTTACGAAAAACCGGCAGAAGCGGTAAAAGCCATTGCCCGGGAAATTGCAGAACTCATTCGGGCAAAAGCCACTCGGAACGAACAATGCGTATTGGGACTTGCCACCGGCTCCTCTCCTATCAAGCTCTACCAGGAACTGGTCAGAATGCACAAGGAAGAGGGATTGTCTTTCAAGAATGTCATGACCTTCAACCTTGACGAATACCTGCCCATGGCGAAAGACTCCGTGCATAGCTATCACTATTTCATGCACCACCACCTGTTCGATCACATCGACATCGACCCGAAAAATATCCATATCCCGGACGGTACGCTGAAAAGCGAAGAAATCGAGGATTTCTGCCAGGGATATGAAAAAGCCATAGACGCCGCAGGAGGCATCGACATCCAGATTCTGGGTATCGGCCGTACCGGTCACATCGGATTCAACGAACCGGGTTCCACCCTGAATTCCAAAACCCGCATGGTATACTTGAACGAACTGACCATGAAGGACGCTTCCGGCGAATTCGGCGGAATGGACAAAGTGCCGACCCGTGCAATCACGATGGGAGTTGGCACGATCATGAAGGCACGGAAAGTCATCCTGATGGCGTGGGGAGAAAACAAGGCTCCGATTATCCGCGCCACCGTCGAAGGTAGCGTTTCCGACGCAGTTCCCGCTACTTTCCTGCAAGCTCACGCAAACGCCCAGTTTGTCATCGACGAAAGCGCAGCGGAAGAACTGACCCGCGCCAACCTGCCCTGGCTGGTCAGCAAAGTGGAATGGAATGACAAACTGATTCGGAAAGCCGTCATCTGGTTGTGCCAAAAAGTAAACAAACCGATTCTGAAAGTCGAAGACAAGGACTATATGGACAACGGAATGAGCGACTTGGTGAATACGTTCGGTTCGGCAAATAAAGTGAACATCCAGGTATTCAACGACCTGCAACACACCATTACCGGCTGGCCCGGCGGGAAACCCAACGCCGACGACTCCACCCGTCCGGAAAGAGCCACTCCTTATCCCAAACGCGTCCTGATTTTCAGCCCGCACCCGGATGATGACGTCATTTCCATGGGCGGAACGTTTGCCCGTCTGGTGGAACAAGGCCACGAAGTACACGTCGCTTACGAGACTTCAGGAAGCATCGCCGTACTGGACGATTACCTGTACCAGCAAATGGACATCGCCTGCTCGTTCACGAAACTTTCCGGTGGCGACTTAGCTTCCATGGAAAAGGCTTTTGAACAGGTAAAGAAAGACATCGCCTCCAAAAACGACAAGGAGCCGGAATCCTCCAATCTGCTGAAATACAAAGCGGCTTTGCGCCGGGCAGAAGCCCGCGGTGCCGACCGTTACCTCGGTGTACCGGAAGAAAGGGTACATTTCCTGAATCTGCCTTTCTATGAAACCGGAACCGTCAAGAAAAACCCGCTGGGACAAGCCGACGTGGACATCATCGTGAAATTGCTGCGTGAGGTGAAACCTCACCAAATTTATGCGGCAGGCGACCTCGCCGACCCGCACGGCACTCACGGAGTATGTCTGGATGCCATTCTTCGCGCTTACAATGTCGTGGATGGTGATGACTGGTTCAAGGAATGCAACACTTGGTGGTATCGCGGTGCCTGGATGGAATGGGAAATCGAGAAAGTAGACATGGCAGTGCCCATCAGTCCGGCAGAATTATCTATCAAACGGAAAGCCATTTACAAGCACGGTTCCCAGAACAACGGTCCTGCCTTCCCGGGAGATGACCCGCGGGAATTCTGGCAGAGAGCAGAGGACCGGAACCGGAACACTGCCGACATTTACAACCGGCTGGGCATGGCAGAATACGAAGCCATCGAAGTATTCGCCAAATATGTTCACCAACACGGAGATACGCTGAAATAGCATATAGTTTGTAAAGTTCATAAGTACAATAACATCATGAAAAAGAAAACAACCTTGTTAGTCATGGCAGCCGGCATGGGTTC
>CAMWQQ010000299.1 GCA_947176455.1 uncultured Odoribacter sp.
GGGTAGGGTCGCAATAAACGGCAAACTCTTTGGGCAATACCTGTTCGCCCACCATTTTTTTGAAAGTCTGACCGCCACTTTTCATGCGATGGCCTTCAAGACGATGACCTAATATTTCATGAAAAAAGACGCCACTGGCAGGACCCGACAGGATAGCAGGTCCGGTAAAGGGGTCGGCAACCGGAGCCTTCTGAAGTGCACGCAGGCGCTCCACCATGTCGCGGGCATCGGCGATGATGGTTGCATTATCGGGCAAATCTGCCGGATCGTAGGCAAAGTAGTCCTTGTTCAAGGGCAAATTCATCCCGTCGATGGCTTTCACCTGTGCCGCCAACATAATGCGAGCAACAACACGGTTCTGCACGACCTCCGTCCCGTCCGTGTTGATGAAATAGGAACGGTCGCACCCAAAGGTCAACGTGGCACTTCCGGACTGGAGTTCGGGCATGCTTTTGAAAACAACAGAAATCTCGTTCAACCGTTTTTTCCAGGCTTCCACGTCCACCCGGCAACGGGAGACAGGTAGCGGGGCTTCGTAATACGACTCGACAGGAGCAACCGAAAAACTCGGCGCCTTGTCTTCGTCTGCAACGCTGACAGAGGCCTGTGCCTTGGTTTTGTCATACTGATCGCAGGCGTACTGGTAGCGTTTGAGCGTTTCCCGCCAGATCCCCTCTCGGATACTTTCCGGAAAGCTTTCTATGTCTCCGATGGGAAGCATCGCTCCCTGGGACATTTGTTTGCCTTGGGTAAGCGCCCCCTGGGACGAGTATTTAAAATTGTCCAATGCAGGACTGCCCAAGCGAATCTGAGGAACCACCGTACGCCCCTCCTGTTCGGAGAAGCCGTTGATTGTACCAAAGGCACTGCTCAGGTTCAGATTATACATTTCGGACAGGCGCATGGACATGTGATAAGGCGCATATTCCTGCTTCTGAAGCTCCTGCATATTGTAGCGCAGTTCCTCTTTCAGAAATTGCAAAAGCTTGTCCTGTTGTTGCGCCCGTGCCGTAAAGCACAGGTGCAGTAACAGGAATATAATTATCGGGGTTATTAATTTCCGCATAGTTCAATTTCTTTTGACCATTATTTTACAAATTTCCCATACCACAATTTCATGTTCTCATTCGTACAGGCATTCATCAGTTCTTCGCCCCAAGCTTTCCATTCCTCCGTTTTTCCCGGCTCCATCGTACTGACACGCATATATAAATCCGCAAACGGAATCTCTTCCGGTGTCATCCCTTTGCTCGCTTTCTTGTAATCCTTCACGTTGCAAACGTTATTCTTGTATAATTTGACCATGTTTGCCAAGCCAATTAATTTTTCCGCATGCTGCAGCTTATTCTGTTTGATAAACTGAATGGTTCTGTCTATATCTTCAACAGAAATTCTTGCATTCGGGTTATAAAGGACCTCCGTAAAGTCTGTGTTAATTTGGTATATGACCAGTCCATCCGTCTTCTCGCCCAAATTCTCACGAAATTTCTGAATGTTCGCAAACAAATAATTTTTCATATCCGAACTGATTCCGGAGAATTGAGGATGATACAACATCCAGAATTCGGGAGAGGTTCTTTGCTGGTCATCCAGCGAAGCGAATAATTCCACGGCAATAAGCGATGCCTTAGGACTGCTCGCCTTGACCAATGCCGTCAAATAGTTCAACATCAATTCAGGCGAACGATCCCCCATATTGTATTTCGTCTCCAGTTCCCCGATAGCCTTATTGTCATCAAAGGTTTCGTTTACCTGTTCGATAAAATTACCGTTCATCAGATTGGATATCCGATGACGGACAACCCCGTCTTTATCAAGCACAATCGCTACGTTGGGAACAATGACACCGTATCTTCTGGCAAGTTTAGGTCCCTCTCCCTTGTCCATTTCTATCCTGTAGTTTATAAAGAATTTGTTCAGGCAATCGCCTACCTCTTTCCGGGAGAATACTTTTTCATCTATCAGCCGTGCAGTTTGGCCATCCTGGTAGAAATCCAGCAATACATACCTTTCTTCGAGAGAAGCTTGCTCCAGGACTTCTTTCAGCGAGGGTAGCTCTTCCCAATACACACCGTCTTTTCCCGACATTCTTCTGGAAACAAGTCCTATTTTAATAATTCCTTCCCTAACCACCTCATCTTTCACGGATTCCTGAGCCCGCAAGGCGATTTCACCCAGTCTTTTCGTCAGTTCTTTATTATTGGCAAGCGGAATAAACAGATTCGCTCCCTCGAATACCGTCCTTTTCTCAGCATCATTCCACACATTCAAATGGGCATCAAGGAGGTCCAAATAACCTTTCTCGTCATAATTTCCCCGGGCTTCAGCCAATGCAGTCATCTTCAAAAGAGCCTCTTTACGGGGAACATCGTTATTTTCAAGCAGGTTTTTAATGGCGGGAATCTTCTCGTATTTTTTAGCGGGTAGCTGGTAAACAATCATCCTGTCCAATTCTGTCGTGAAAGAATTATAGATTAACTCCCCGACTTTTTCTTTCCCCACCTCTTTCTCAAAATATTTCCGATGGGCACACACAAACTTCATTTCCTCGCCGTCAATGGTGGTTGCTCTTGAGCGTAACAACGGCCAATAGGCGGAATTCAGCCTGTCTTTTTCGGAAAGTTTCCCCCAAAGATCGTCGCCCACGGCTTGGGCTTTTACTACCTCGCCGGAGCCAGAGAGCAATTTCCAGTATGTCATTTGCTCCGTCTTGTCCAGTTTCCCTGCCTGAAACGATGCTTCATACTCTGCCATGTCATTGGCTTTCAGACCGTTCTCTACATTTTCCTTCAGCTCTTCGAATGACATCGCTCCGACGATTTTGTGCATCAATTTGCCATCGGCATGAATAATCAAGAACGTAGGATAGGCATCAACCCCGTATCGCTTACCGAT
>CAMWQQ010000300.1 GCA_947176455.1 uncultured Odoribacter sp.
TTGTCAATTTTTACCACAATCCAAATATTAACCAATTAAAGCAAGTAGTATGTTACAAAGAAAACAAACAACTGTCGCGACTGCAAATTCCTGCATCGCAATGGAGTCCGAAAACCATTCAAAAAACGGGACGAGTCTGAAAAGCCTGATAAGTAAGGGGAAATTATTAACCATTTTAAGCGCACTATTCTTAGCTGTCGTTATGGGAGCATGTAAAGGTGGAGGAGATGAAGATTATGAAGATTATGAAGATTATGAAGATTATGAAGATTATGAACCTTTAACAACACCAACGGGAGTAACTGCTACGCAAACAAATGAAGGGATTAAAATATCATGGGATCCCGTAAAGAGAGCTGATTATTATAGTGTAATCTGTCGCTATCGCTATTATTATAATGGTTACTATTATTGGGATAAAGGTTATAAATACGATTCTAAAAGAACTGACAACATCCAAGATTGTGAGTTCATATTTGTTCCAAAAGAATCTAGCACAGATTCATGCTCATTTCAAGTGAGTGCTTATACTTATAGTTATGAAAATCTTTATAATCGCAATTGGAGCGAACCTATATCCTATGTTTATATAAAGCCTGGTGGCGGTTCAGAAACGGGGTTATACATGGGAATCATTGGTTTTAATGAAGAACTTTACGAAAAAAGTATTAGTTTATTGACAGACTATCAAAGAACTTATAATACAAACAATTTCACCTCATTTATTAATGGCTTATCCATGAAATCCGCAACCAGTTTCTACTATGCAGTTGATAATGCCATTAAGCGATTAGAAATTGCCGAATTGCCTGAGGATTTGGAAAATGTTTCGATTGTAACTTTTACTGACGGACTTGATAACGCTTCTATAGACCTCAATACGGCTTATAACTCAAGAGATGCTTATCGTGATGCTGTGAAAAAACGCATTGCCAATACGAAAATCAAGAACTTGCCTATCAACGCCTATTCAATAGGAATCAGAGGAAGTGACGTCAATGATGTGGAAGCATTTCGTGCCGGACTTATTGCTATGGCGAGCAAAGAAGAGAATGCAAAAGAAGTAACAAATATGTCTGAAGTCAACACAACGTTCAGTGAAATAGCCTCTTCTCTCTATAGTGAGAACCAAAGCAAAATTATCAAACTGAAAATCACCGGAGGCTATGATGACGGTACTAAAATACGATTTACATGGGATAATGTAGAAGATGCAGCAGATTCAAAATATTATATTGAAGGGACCTATAAACGCAATGGAACAACAAGAACACTTGAAAACGTAGTTTATCGTGGTGTAAATAGTAGTAGCGGCTTAACAGTAACAGGTGATGTGTCTGGCGTTTATGTTACGTTTACTTTTAAAGATTTTACCCAACCCTGGATGTGGGAATGGTTATATCCCGATTCTAAAATCCAGCAGTGGGAATATGTTTCTTCTACGGCACAATGGCAACGGAACTCAGAATTTGGAGAGACAGGAGATGTTGAAACCATTATAGACAAGAAAAGTGCTGTCATCATGCTTGTTCTGGATTGCACAACTTCATTAGGTAGCAATGACTTTAAGCAGATGAAAGAAGCTACTACTAATTTTATCAAAATAGTAACAGATTATTAATAATGTATAAACTAAAAAAGAGGGTGATTTTGTCACCCTCTTTTTTATTCATACTCCAGAAAGTTTCTTGCAAATATTTAATCCTATTAAGCTGAATCTAGTTATTACGAAATTACAATTCTTTCATCATCGAGGGCACACGCCGTCAAAAACTGAGCTGGATGCGAGCCTGGAACACGTCGTAATTCTTATCTCCACCCGGAGCAGTCTTGTCCGGCATCACACGGGAATAGTTCACCTTTGCCGCCACGTATTTGTTGATGAAATAATTCATCCCCAAAGAAACATTCGTCAGTTTGCCACCCCAAATTCCGGCACTGTTCAAATCGACATTGTCGTAACGCACCAGCGCCTCCAGACTGCCAGGAGCAGGATTCGCAATCATACCGGTAGCGGGATTGTAATTGTGTTTCTCCCCCAGAATCATATAGCCCGCCTGGACGTAACCGCCTTTGGCATTGTAATTGCGGACAACGGAACGGTTGAGGTGCGACTGGAAATATTGTCCCTGCGCATACCACTTGTTGTAAAGCAGAATCACTTCCAAATCCAGTTTCCACTGATTAATCACCCGGTCCACCCGGGCAGCCAAGATGGAATTTTCCCCCTTCGACAGCAAATCGGTCGGCGCACCGCCACCATAGCTGACTTCCGAGGCAGTGCTACTGAAACGGGGAGCCACTCCGAGATGGATTAGTTTCTTGTCCTTCATCAAAGGGCGTCCCACCCATTTCGCCGCAAAAATATATCCCTGATTCAAAGGCTTCGACTTCTCGATGTCCCCGCCACTGAATACCCCGGCAGTGACATTCATCCACTCCCGATGATAATCATAGGAGATTCCCAGTTTCCGCTTGTCCCCCAGTATCTTGTCGGCGACCGGTTCCGCCATGAAGTGGTAATTGGCAGTGCCGACCCTGGCATTTCCGAAAGGTTCAAAATAATACCCGAGCCGAACCAGATGCGCCCCTCTCGCATAATCCACATACACATCTTTCAACGAAATCTTGCTGTCCCCGTATCCCAGTTCTATTTTCCCGTCCCAATGATTCAGGAAATGAACCGACACGCCCATGCGGAGGTCGTTCACCTGAAAACTGGTGACCGTGGAATCCCGGTCGATGACTCCTCCGTCAAAGAACACTCTGCCCAATAGTTTCCAACTGAATTGTCCTTTCCCTTCATCGGCGCTCTTCTGCGCAAACAAGGGATTTCCCCAGTACATTCCACTGAGAAGCAAAAAAATCGTTGCAAGATACTTCATTTTCATT
>CAMWQQ010000301.1 GCA_947176455.1 uncultured Odoribacter sp.
AATGAAGTTGCTGGAGCTTTCCATTTGGGAGGACGGTTATACGATGCCTTGCGTTTGTTATTACCTGCCCGAACGGGATGAGTATGAGCTGGTGGACGGTTATCACCGTTATTTGGTTTTAAAGAATTCTGCCCGGGTTTATGAACGGGAAAAGGGGCTGTTGCCGGTGGCGGTGATTGAAAAGGATATCGCCAACCGAATGGCGTCTACCATACGGCATAACCGCGCCCGGGGTAGTCATAACGTGGAACTGATGAGCCATATTGTGGCGGAGCTGACCAAGTCGGGCATGTCGGACCAGTGGATTTTGAAGAACATCGGAATGGACAAGGATGAACTGCTGCGTTTAAAGCAGATTTCCGGTCTGGCGGAATTGTTTGCGGACAAAGATTTCAGTATTGCCGACGAGGGGTAATGCCTGTAAAGTGGGGAACGCCTCCGTTTTTCTCTTTATTTCTGCATTTCTTGCAGGTACAGTTCTCGGATTCTCGAATTTTCAACGGGGTTACCGATGAGTCTGACCCGGTTCAGGCTGTCCAGCAGGAACGTCTGCATGCGGGGATTGTTCGGAAACTGGTTGAGACGGCTTAAATGACCGGTGCTGTCATATAGGCAGGGAATCTTGCAGCGGTTGATTTGCTGGAGGATTTCCAGTTCTTCATATTCTTTCACCCAGGCGATGAAGAAGTAGGCGACATCCAGTTGCAGGCTGTCCGTTTGTTTCTGTAGCAAGGTCCATTCGTACAATCGGGTTCGACAGGAGGTGCAACCGCTGGTGTCGATGTAATTCAGAATCTTGTAGCGGGCGGTGAAAAAGTCGGGATAAACGGTGTCTCTGCCTTGCACCTTGAAAGACAGGGTGTCCGGCAGTATGATTTCTTTGTCTTGCCATGCCTTTACCAAGGCGGTGATTTCTCGTTTCTTGGAATGACAGGCTGTCAAAAGGAGCAGCAATGCACAAGTGCTTAACAGACGAATCGTGTTCATGGAAGTGAGTTTTCAAGGGGTAAAGGTACTTAATTTTTCTTTCATCTCCGCTTTCATCTCTTCTGTGGCGGCCGACATGACTTTGGGTGTCCGGGAGATGACCGTGCGGGCGGTGGCAATGCCTTTTTCTGTTTGTTGACTCTCAAAATAAAGATGCGCCAACAGGTAAAGCGGATAGAGGCGGTGAGGAACCATGGCGCCGGCACGGAGGAAGCATGCCTCTGCTTCCCGGTATTGTTTGAGTGCTTGGTGGTTTTTGCCCATGATGTTCCAGAACATGGGATCGGAACTGAACCGGGAACCTTCCCGGAGAATTCGGTTGCTTTCTTCGTATGCTCCGGTTTTGGAAAGGCATTGCCCCAACTCGAACAGGAAACGGGGTTCGTCTTTAAGGACGGGGTACAATTTCCGGTAATGCTCTGTGGCGCTTTCGTAGATTTGCATCTGGTAGTAGGTCTGTTCCCCTTTCCAGGAGTCTATGGCTTCCTGCCGGATTTTCCATTGCTGTCCTGTCCGGAGCAGGGGGAAGAGGAGAATGAGCAGGGGTATGCCCGTAAAGAGCAGTTGTTTCCGGTAACAAGTTTCCGGTCGAGGACGAAAATCGCTATTGGCGCACCCCAACAGGAGGGCAAACAGGATGCTGGATTGCGGGACACTGAAAGGGTAGGAGAAACAGGCGAACGTGAGAAATGCCGCCAGGCTCCCGGCGATGCCGTACTGCCGATTGATTCGGGCATTCCGGAAGGCAAAGACCAGTACGGTCAGAAAAAGAAGCAATGCCGGAATGCCGTGTTCTGCCGCGATTTGCAGAAATTCGTTGAACCCGTATTCCGGGCATCCTGCCACAAAGGTTTCCTGCGGCGTGTTTTTTCCGGAGTTGAAATAGGCTGCCTGAGCTTCGCCGTAGGCACCTGCGAAGTTGCCGGCTCCGACGCCTGTGACCGGATGTTCCGCGATGAGCTGTGTCGTGATTTTCCAAATCAACAGCCGTCCGTCGGCGGAATCTTTTTTCAGGTAATAGACGCTGACGCTTGCGACAATCAGCAGGACGAGCAATCCGGAGCATCCCCAGAGCATTTTCCTTTTCTGCCTGAGGTCATATTTTTGAAAGAGTTCCCGAAAGGAATGGTATCCACCGAATACGATCAGGCTTCCGACAATGACTGCCACCCAGGCGGCGCGGCTCATGCCTGCCGGTAGCAATAGGAGAGTCAGGAGCAGGCACGCTCCGGAGACGTATCGGATTATCCGGGGGAGGTATCCGGAATCTTTTGCGGGGTGAAGGAGGTAGGAGAGTGCCAGGGGAAAAATGGTTGCCAGAAAGCCGGAAAAAGGACCGGGATTCAGAAAGGTACCGGTCATTTTATATAGTCCGTTGTTGGAGGCGTAGTAGCCGTATAGCTGAAGATTGCCGTAAACCGCTTCGCAGATGCCCCAGAGCAGGAGGGCGAGGTGGAGCGGAATATGAAGCCGGGGATGCCCGATGAGCAGAAAACGGCACAGAAAATAGAGACAGGCGCATCCCAATATTCCCAGTATCCACCCGTTGCCGGGTGTGAAATTAGCGGATGGGTTGTACATCAGGTAACCGATGAGTACTCCTATCCGTAACTCTCCGTAGGGGAATGATGATCGCATATATTGCCTTCATAAAAAATCAGGAACCGCTGACGGGGTAGCAGGCTTGGGACTTCCTGTCGATTACCCGTCTGGGTTCCTGTGTATTTTTACCTCCTATTCAATTACGCTTCCGTGTAATGTCAGGTGGATGACTTTTTCTTTGACGTTACACACAACCTGGAGGGTTTTGGTGAACTTGCCTAAAGAGTTGGGGTCAAAGGTAACGGAGATTTCTCCCGATTCCCCCGGTTTTACCGGATGTTTTCCCCATTTTATCG
>CAMWQQ010000302.1 GCA_947176455.1 uncultured Odoribacter sp.
ATATCGCTTCCGTGTTGAACAAGGATATTCGTTTGAATACCTCCAATGTAAACGCTGATATTGATTTGCTGGCAAACAAGGGGAAATTTGTGAACAATGTCGAGAACAACCGGGCGGATTTCTC
Organism: uncultured Odoribacter sp.; assembly: GCA_947176455.1. Classification (GTDB taxonomy): domain Bacteria; phylum Bacteroidota; class Bacteroidia; order Bacteroidales; family Marinifilaceae; genus Odoribacter. Next base: position 125 of record CAMWQQ010000302.1, read on the forward strand.
GGGAAGCCGGTACAATTGTACTTTTGAGGGTTTTACCTGGTACATGAAAGAGGCTTATTTGAACATCGGAATAGAAGATTCGGTTCAATTGGCGAAAATCTGGAAAATGGAAAATCCGGATTTGATACCGAAGGCTGGAAGGAATCTGTTTATTTCGACCAATCCGGCATTGGATTCTTTGAACTTCATAGCGCCTCTGGCACGTTACGACCTGAAAACGGGAGATATCGACTGTCGCTGGATAAATCATGTTGATGTGGCTAACGGACGTTTTTATCCGTCCAACGGAGAATTGTACATTCAGGCGAACGGGGATATCCGGGAGTTCGAGGGGGGCAGGTTGTTGTGTGAGCGAAAGGATGCGAAGAAGGTATTGCAGAATGTGACCTTCAAGTTGAAAGGGCGTTTCGCTTTTAGCGGTTCCGGAGATTATACCTATACCAGCGAAGAGAAAAAGAAAAGCGTGATTCGGTTTACGGAACTCGGAACGGATAGTTCGAAGCTGATTTACGCCAAGGTGCTGTTGAAGGAAGATGCGCCCCTGTTGCTGAATGACGGATTCAAATACAAGGGAAATGTCACGCTTTATTCCCGTCAGCCTCACCTTTATTTTTCCGGATATGCGAAGATGACTGTTGCCGACACTGGGGTATTGAAACATTCCTGGGTTGCCGTGAAGGATTATCTGGTTGCCGACCAGATACGGATAGGCGTGAACGTGGAAAACAAGCACGACAAGCAGGGGCGGATATATAACGGGATTTACCTGCATGCCGACCGGGCTTTCAAGCCTTATGCGACTTTTTTGAGCAATCGCCTTTTCTACAATGATGATTTGCTGATAGCGGGAGAAGGAAAATTGGAATGGGCCGCAGGAATAAGGCAGTATGTCATTTCGGATACATTGCGGAACAAGTATTATCGTTTCCGTTACGACCCGGAAAGCGAGACGGTTTCCGCTTTCGGAAAAATCGGACTGGATTTGAAGATTCCGGGTATGACGCAGAAGATGGGTGGAGATATCGCCTATGATATGGCAAAGCAGAAATTGGAGATGAAGCAGACATTGTGTTTACTGGATTTCACCTTATTGAGCAAGATGGAGGCGGTGTTGTTGAAGGATTTCTCGGACAAAAAGTTGAAAAACATCAGTGTGCATGATGAACTATATGAAAAGATTTATGAGATATTCGGGAAAGGGACGATGAGTGCCATGGACAAGCAATTGAAACGTTCCGGTTTGCCGGATTCGTTGAATCAGTTGTTTATGCTGGATTCCTTGGATATCACCTGGAACGACAAGACTCGGTCGTATATGGCGGACGGGGCGGTCAAAGTGCTGGCGGTCAAAGGCAAGCCCGTTGAGAAAGGCATGCATATAAAAATGGAATTCATACGCGGTCGTGCCCAGAATCAATATTTCCTGTATCTTTACGATGAGAAGGTCTGGTATTATTTTGAATATTCGGACCAAAGTTTGTACACGTTGTCTTCCAATGAAGAATACAATACAGTTGTGAAACAAGAAAAGGCCGAAAAGAAAGTTGTCCAGAACAAGGAGAAAGAGATTTTGTACACCATAACGCTTTGTCCCTCCTCGAAGAAGGACCGCTTTTTGAAAAGGGTAAAGCAATAAAAGATAATTGTGATGACGATAAAAGAACGATATAACGGGATTTTGGGATGGTTCGCGGAACATCGGGGCATTGCCGAAACCGAGTTGCAATATAGGAATCCCTATGAATTGATTGTTGCGGTCATCTTGTCCGCCCAGTGTACGGACAAGAGGGTGAACATGACCACGCCGGCGATTTTTGAAAGATTTCCGGACCCTGCGGCGATGGCTGCCGGAAGCATGGAGGAGATCTATCAGTTGATCAAGTCGATTTCTTATCCGAACAACAAGGCGAAGCACTTGCATGAAATGGCACGGAAATTAGTGACTGATTTCCAAGGCGAGGTGCCGGAAGATTTTGACTTGTTGCAGACCCTGCCCGGGGTGGGCAGAAAGACTGCCAATGTGATTATGGCGGTGGCGTTTCGCAAACCCGCCATGCCGGTGGATACGCACGTTTTCCGGGTAACCAACCGGATAGGACTGGTGAATACCAAGACGCCTTTGGAAACGGAAAAGCAGTTGGTGAAGCATATCCCGGCAGAGATTCTCTCTACGGCGCATCATTGGTTTATTTTGCACGGCAGATATGTATGCACGGCACGCAAACCGAAATGCGAAGAGTGTGGCATTTGCGGGTGGTGTAAGTTTTTTAAGGAAAATATAAACGGGTAAAAATTATGGAGAATAGTCGGAGAAAACCGGATTGGCTGAAGATAAAATTGCCTATGGGACAGCTTTCTACGGAAGTGCTGAACACCATTCGGGGACATCATTTGAATACGATTTGTACGAGTGGCAGATGCCCTAATCAGGGGGAGTGTTGGGGATGCGGTACGGCTACTTTTATGATTGGCGGCAATATTTGCACTCGGGCTTGTAAATTTTGCAATGTGACGACGGGAAAACCTTTTCCGCTCGATCCGCAGGAACCGGAACACATTGCCCGGTCGGTGAAATTGTTGAAATTGCGGCACGTGGTGATTACTTCCGTGGACCGTGACGATGTGGACGATTTGGGTGCCGGGCATTGGGTGAAAGTCATTCAGGCGGTGAAACGGGAGAATCCTGAAGCGACAATGGAGGTGCTGATTCCCGATTTCCAGGGGAGGGAAGAGTTGGTACAGCAAGTGATTGAGG
>CAMWQQ010000303.1 GCA_947176455.1 uncultured Odoribacter sp.
GCTTGATTTTGTGCATGAAACGGTATTTCCGGTTGCAAATCCAGATGAACATCACACCGGCGACGAGCATGACGAGGGTGTCCGTCCAGGATGCTACGGGGTGCAGGTCCCTGAACAGGGCATGGGTCTGCAAGCTGGAAGAATCCGAGGTCAGGGTAATGGCGGCCAGGATGTTGTTTGCCATGTGAAGTCCCAGTGCCAGTGCCAGTCCGGCGTCCTTGACGGCGACATAGCCCAGAAGAATGCCCATGAGGATGTATTGGGGGAGTGCCACCCCGATGCCAAATTCTTTTATTTCCGGATTCGCCAAGTGCATGGCGCCGAACAGGACGCCGGTCAGCAGGACAGCCGCCCACCGGTATCTGAACAGGTATGCCGCCCATTGCATCAGGTAGCCCCGGAACAGCAGTTCTTCAAAGGAAGTCTGGAAGGGAAACAGGAGCAGGGATAGGACGACCAATATGAAAAAATTGACCGGATCAAACTGGAATACAATGTCCGACGTTTTTCCAAAGAGGAATGGTAGAAGCAGAGTCATCGTGGTGAGGACGCTCCAAACCCCTGCGGCAAAAAAGATTCTGCCCCAGTCCGTTTTCTGTCGGGAGGTAACGATGCAGAGCGTGTTTTTGCGGTGAATGTATCTCACGCAGTAGAAAATGGCGAAAAATCCGGCGATAAAGCTGAGCAGAGTAAGTGCCAGACCAGTGTTCGTTGCGGTGGCGACGGAAAGGTCGCCCGTATTTAAGGCAGTCGGGTCCTTCAGGAGGATATATCCCGCCAGGGGAAGGCTCCCGATCTGGGTTGCCGTGAAAATCACCAATAGGGAAAATACGTACAGGTACCATTGGTTTTTTCCGGTATGGACTTGTTCCAAAAACATGGGAATGCGATGGTTAGTATTGGTTTAAAATTTTTTCCAGACTGTATTCGTCCCGGATGAGCACCTGTCTTGCCTTGCTACCCTCGAAAGGTCCGACGATGCCTGCCGCTTCGAGCTGGTCCATGATTCTTCCGGCACGGTTGTATCCGATGGAAAAACGTCGCTGAATGGAGGACGTTGAGCCTTGCTGGCTACTGACAATCAGGCGTGCCGCTTCTTCAAACAGCGGGTCGCGGACTCCGGAATCGATATCTGCCGAGTTGCCTCCCTCGTTTTCGGGGATGTATTCGGGCAGGGCGAATGCGCTCGGATAGGACTGCTGGCTGGCGATGAAGTGGGTGATGGCGTCCACTTCGGGGGTATCGACGAAGGCGCATTGTACGCGGGTCATCTCGCTTCCTACGGAAATCAGCATATCTCCGCGTCCGATGAGCTGGTTGGCTCCCGGTGAGTCGAGAATCGTGCGGGAGTCAATCATGGAGGCAACCTTGAAGGCGATACGTGCCGGGAAGTTTGCCTTGATGACGCCGGTAATGATGTTGGTCGAGGGGCGTTGCGTGGCGATAATCATGTGGATGCCCACGGCTCGTGCCAACTGCGCGATGCGGGCAATCGGGGTTTCCACTTCCTTGCCGGCGGTCATGATTAGGTCGGCAAATTCGTCGACAACGACAACGATATAGGGCAGGTACTTGTGTCCGTGGTTGGGGTTCAACTGCCGCTTGACGAATTTTTCGTTGTATTCCTTGATGTTTCTGACCTGTGCCGTTTTCAGCAGGTCATAGCGGTTGTCCATTTCGATGCACAGCGAGTTGAGGGTGTTGACCACTTTGGAAGTTTCCGTGATGATGGCCTCCTCTTCGTCGGGCAATTTTGCCAGGAAATGTTTCTCTATCACTGAATAGATGCTCAGTTCGACTTTCTTGGGGTCGACCATGACGAATTTCAGTTGTGACGGGTGTTTCTTGTACAGCAACGAAGTGATGATGGCGTTCAATCCCACGGATTTACCTTGTCCCGTAGCTCCGGCAACCAGCAGGTGGGGCATTTTGGTCAGGTCGAAAGTGTAAGTTTCGTTTGAAATCGTGCGACCCAGTGCCACCGGCAGCGCATATTTGGATTCCTGGAATTTCTTGGAGGCGATGATGCTGTGCATGGAAACCACTTCGGGGGTCTGGTTGGGCACCTCGATGCCGATGGTTCCCGCCCCCGGTATGGGCGCGATGATTCGGATGCCCAGGGCGGAAAGGCTTAGGGCGATGTCGTCTTCCAGGTTCTTGATTTTGGATATTTTGACTCCCGGTGCCGGCACGATTTCGTACAGGGTGACGGTCGGACCGATTGTCGCCTTGATTTTGACGATTTCAATCTTGTAATTGCGCAGGGTCTCCACGATTCTGTTTTTGTTCTCTTCCAGTTCCGCCTGGGTGACGTTAGGATTGCCGGAAGAGTGCTCTTCAAGCAAGTCCAAGGGCGGATATTGGTAATGGGAGAGATCAAGGGTCGGGTCGTATTCTTCCGTTGGAAGATTCTTGTCGACCGTCTCTTCCGCTTCTCGGTTGTTTATGGTCAGCGAAATGTCATCGTCATCCTCTTCCTCTTCCGGTTCGTGGTCGCTCTCTTGGATTTCAAATTCGGTCACGCTGACCGGCATATTGTCGAAGCCACGTTTAACCGCGTCATCTTCTTCTGTCGGAAACTCCTCGACATCCGGGGATTCCGGGACGTTCGGCAGGTCGTCCTCGTATTCCTGAACTTCGTTTTCCGTCTCATCGGTCGGGTAGAGGGGAGCATAATCGGGGAATTCAGTGGCAAGATCGTCACCGGGCAAGTGGATGGGGTCGTTTTCCGGGGTGTTGGCTTGCTGTTCATCCGGTTGTGCCGGAGCGGGTTCGCCGGCTTCCTGTCCGACAGCCCGTTGTGCCAATAATGCCGCCAAAGTCTTTTCCTTGCGTTTCCGGACATATTCCTTGATGTAGTCGACGCAACGGTAGAA
>CAMWQQ010000304.1 GCA_947176455.1 uncultured Odoribacter sp.
TGAAGATTATGCTCGGAATTATTGGCACCCAACACATAAGTCTCCACGCCCCTCACAACTTTCCCTTTGGGATTCTTCTTGACATCCAACGAATTGGCGTGTATCGATATAAACAAATCGGCTTTCTGGCTTTTGGCGATGCGGGTTCGTTCCGTCAACTCGACAAAAACATCCGTCTTCCGAATATATACGACTTTTATGTCCGGATAAGCCTTTTCAATCTGCTTGCCCAATTTTAATGCCACCGACAACACGATATTCTTCTCATACGCTTTCGCCCCCACCGCTCCCGGATCCTTCCCTCCGTGCCCGGCATCAATGCAGATACGCTTGATTTTTCCCAGGTCCTGCTGTCCAACGGATACATCCACAGAAAATACCATCAATAAAAACAAAACCATCCCGGACAGTCCGTATTTAATTATCATGATATTTAAAACTTTTTAAAAAGAATGCTAGCTATTAACAATCAATATTTCTTACATTTGCAATCCCATACGGAAAGCGGAATGTATTTATTCATCACAAAAATAGTATAATAAATTGCAAATTAGAGCACACATAGCCTATTTTATTACGATTTCTGTCATTTTAATCATGGCCGCTTGCTCCGTTGCGTCACATTCCACACAAGACAGACAGGAAATCCTGCCTGCCTCCCAGCCCTCCACACCGCAAGACACGACAGGCAAAAATGTCCCGTCTAAAACAGATACGACCACTCAAGACTCCTTGCCTGCGCCACGGCAAACCGCTGACCGCAAAAACCAAGGAAATCAAGCAAATCAAGCATCAGCCACGGACTCCGTTCCGAACATCGCTCCCAAAACAAACCCGCCCGCACCGCAAGACACGACAACAACGGCTATGCACCATTCGGCAGATACTACGGATGTACAGCTTTCCGCAACCGAACAGGATTCCGTACAAGCCAAGCCTCTGTTCAACGACGTTGTCAGCTACAAAGCCGACGACTCCATAAAATTCTCCATTCCCCAAAAAGAAATGATTCTGTTCAAGAACGGTTTTGTCAAATACATGTCCACCGAACTGAAAGCCGACTCCATTCTCATGGACATGGGCAACAACATGGCATACGCCTCCGGAGTGGCGGATTCGGCGGGAGTCATCAGCGGCAAACCCGTATTCAAAGACAAATCGCAGGAATTTGAAAGCCTTGACTTGCGCTACAACTTCAAAACCGGGAAAGGGTTTATCAGAGAAATTGTCACCCAACAAGGAGAAGGCTATCTTCAAGGGAAACTGACCAAGAAAATGTCAGATTCGATTTATTGCGTCAAAGAAGGCTGGTACACCACCTGCGACAACCACGACCACCCGCATTTCTACATCCGAATGAGCAAAGCAAAACTCATCAAGGACAAAAAAGTGGTTTCCGGATTCGCCAACCTCTACATAGAAGACGTACCGCTTCCGCTTGCCATACCTTTCGGATTCTTCCCCATCACCAAAAAAGGAACGTCCGGTATTCTGATGCCCACATACGGCGAAGAAAGATTAAGAGGGTTCAACCTGCGGGACGGAGGTTACTACTGGTTCATCAATGACTACGTAGACTTGGCGGTGACAGGAACCATTTTCACCAATGGGTCGTGGGCGTTGAACCTAGGGTCGAACTACCGGAAACGCTACAAATTCAGCGGAAACCTCAATTTCTCCATGAGTCGCAACCACACCGGAGAAAAGCACACCGAGGATTACAGGCAATCCAAAGACTGGTCGATTCACTGGACGCATTCCCAAGATGCCAAGGCGAATCCCTATACGACCTTCTCGGCATCCGTCGATATGTCATCGGCAAACGACAATTATTACAATTCCGGCACCAACCTCAACGACATTGCCAACCAGCGCAAGCAATCCAGTATTTCGTGGAGTAAGAAATGGCCGGACAAACCGTTCAACCTCACCGCCAGCTTTACCCACAACCAAAATAGTCGGGATTCTTCGATTTCGCTCTCTTTCCCGAACGTCAATTTCCGGGTATCCCAGATATACCCTTTCCGTCGGAAAGAAAGAGTGGGCAAAATCAGGTGGTACGAGAACATCGGCTTTACCTACAATGCCGAACTCAGAAACACGGTACAGACAAAGGAGTCCGAATTGGGCAATTCGTTCAAGCACTTTGCCCGGGACTGGCAGAATGGTTTCCAGCACTCCATTCCCCTCAGCACCAGCTTTAACCTGCTGAAAGACCTCTCCCTTTCTCCCTCCTTTTCCTACAAAGGTGTGGCTTACCTGAGCTCCATCCGCAAAGGAAACTGGGTTGCCGACTCCACCATGCCCAACTACGGCTATAACCCCATTGATACCATCTACGGACTGCATTACGCCCACAACTATACGGTCAGCGCCTCATTGTCTTACAACCCGACAATCTACGGTATGTACCAGTTCAAACCGAACTCCAGAGTGTTTGCCATCCGCCACGTCATGCGCCCCAGCGCCAGCCTCTCCTATGCCCCGAATCTGGGCATCGATCCCAAGAACTACTGGAAAACCTACCTGGACAGAAACGGCGTTGAACAGAAATACTCCATTTTTGAAGGAAAGATATACGGAACGCCGACCGGTTCGGAACGCTCGCAACAATCCGGAAGCCTCAGCCTCAGCCTTGACAACAACGTGGAAATGAAAGTCCGGAACGACCGGGATACCACCGGCAAAGAAGAATACAAAAAAGTCAAACTGCTGGAAAGTTTCCGGCTTTCGTCCAGTTACAACTTCTTCGCGGACTCTATGCGCTGGGCGCCTATCCAGCTGTCCGCCCGTACAAAGGTATTCAACAGCCGGGTCAACATCAACCTCTCCGGAACGTTAGACCCCTATGCCATCAATGCCAATGCCGT
>CAMWQQ010000305.1 GCA_947176455.1 uncultured Odoribacter sp.
ACAGCAAAGTGTTGTTGCGAAAGACAAAGGATATGATCGAAAACAAGGGATATGCCATCAGCAATGTTGATTGCGTGGTTTGTTTACAGCGTCCCAAGATTCGTCCGCTGATTGATGAAATGCGGAACTGTCTGGCGGAGATTTTGGAGTTGGACGTGGAGGATGTTTCCATAAAGGCGACCACGACCGAGCAATTGGGATTTGAAGGGAGAGAAGAAGGAGTATCCGCTTATGCCACCGTTTTGGTGTATAAATTGTAAAGAAACGGATAAAGCGATTTGCAATCGCTTTATCCGTTCTTTGTTTAATACATGTAATCCCACACGGGCAATTGTACCGGTTTGCCTTTCAGTGCCTGAATTGCTTTTTCGTTCAGGTAGTTTTTGCGAATGACAATCCGGAACATATATTCGTCAAACCATTTGTCCGTAAAGGTCAGATAGCCGTTGTGTCCGCTATCGGAGCCCCAGCTGTTTTCAAATTCCCATTTGACAGGTTTGTCGTTTTCATCCGTATCACAGCCGATGAGGGTCATGGCGTGTGAAGAACCGCTCTGACGGGTCAGGATGCGGGCTTTCTTGTCCATGTGTAATTTTACCCCCAGCAAGGATTCGTAATCGTACATTTCCGGGTCCAAGATGCCTGATTCGCGGTTGAACTGTTTGCCGACATCGCAGGAGGCGTACATCGGTTCGTTGTTTTTGATAGATGCCAGTGCGGCGGCTTTGATGTCCTCGTTCGGCAGGTTCAGGTAAATCCAGTTGAAGCCTTCCTGGGTATTTCGGTAATTTTCTATTTCATAGGTCTTGTAATATTCCCGGGTCGGATCATTCATGATCATGATGTAGTTTTCAGGATTGTAATCCGCCGGGGTAATTTCCTTGTAAAATTGCTGAGGAGTATAGTTCGCCAACTCTTTGATGTTTCCGTCTTTGTCCTTGTACCTCCAAGTAAATGTATGGGGAGGTTCGCCCAGGCAGAGTGCCAGAATGCGATATACATCTTTCAGGATGTTGTTTTTTTCGGTTCTCAGCTCTTTGGCTTTCTTGCCCTGTTCCGCCATGCTCCGAAGCGTAAATCCTCCTAAACGCAGTTTTTCGTTGATGAGGTTGACCATTTGGGTGGTGTTGTTGGAATGGGCGGTTTCCGGCATAACCTCCTGGGGGACTACGCCATATTTTTGGGCGGCATTGTAGTACAGGTTCCATACGCCTCCGTCGTTTACCGGTGATTTAAAGTATTCTGTAACCGTGCGGTCCCCCATCGGTTTGTTCGAAGTGGCGATGATGTTTTCCAGAAAGAGATTCGATTTTTCAAAAATATCCCAGAAATACAGATAGTTGTGGGAAAAGTCGAACTGGGCAAGATTGTATTTTTTCATGATTTGGGGACGGAGGACATTCATGGAAGTGAACATCCAGCAACGTCCGGAACTATATTGGTTGGTAATCCCCTTGACGTCCGCGCGGTATTTGAAATAATGATCGATTTTGCCTTGCAGGTCGCGGTTCAAGGCGTTGTCCCTGATGTTTTTGTCGTTGGTCAATACGTTCTGAATGGCCTTGGTTGATGCATCTTTTTTAAAACTGCTTTGTATTTCTTGCAAATCCTTCGGAGTGATGCTTTGGGCAAACAGATTTGCTCCGGCAAGCATCAAGGTTATGGTAATTAGGCTTTTTTTCATAAAAATCAGATTAAAATCAATTGTACATGGTGTTTTCTTACAGGTGAATTACTTCATCGTAGGCGGCAGCAGCGGCCTCCATGACAGCCTCGCTCATGGTGGGGTGAGGATGTACGGTTTTGATGAGGTCGTGGGCGGTGATTCCTTTTTTACGGGCAACCACCAATTCCGCAATCATTTCAGTGACATTGGCACCTACTAAGTGAGCTCCCAGCAAGCAACCGTCTTGGGCGTTGAAGATCAATTTGACGAAACCGTCGTTGGCTCCTGCTGAGCTTGCTTTCCCGGATGCACTGAAAGGGAATTTCCCGATTTTCAATTCATAGCCGGCTTCTTGGGCTTTGGCTTCGGACAGACCGACGGAGGCTACTTCCGGATTGGTGTAGGTACAGCCCGGTATGTTGCCGTAGTCAATGGGTTCCGGATTCAGTCCGGCAATTTTTTCTACGCAGCAGATTGCTTCTGCAGAAGCGACGTGGGCAAGGGCGGGACCGGGCACGATGTCACCAATGGCATAAATCCCTTCGACGTTGGTGCGGTAGTAAGGGTCGACTTTGATTTTACCTCTTTCCATTTCGATGCCCATTTCTTCCAAACCGATGTTTTCAACATTGGGAGCGATTCCCACTGCCGACAGCACCATTTCGGCTTCGTAGGTTTCCAGTTCGTCTTTTTTGTTCCGGATATTGATTTTCAGTAGTTCTCCGGAGGTGTCGATGCTTTCGACAGTGGACTTGACCAGAACCTCGATGCCTGCCTTTTTGAAAGAACGTCCTACTTGTTTGGAAACTTCTTCGTCTTCAAGTGGCAGGATGGTGGGCATAAATTCCACCAGGGTGACTTTGGTGCCCATTGCATTATAGAACCAGGCCAGTTCTGAACCGATAGCACCAGAGCCGACCACCAGCAAGGATGCCGGTTTGTGGTCTAAGGTCAGGGCTTCCCGATAACCGATGATGCGTTTCCCGTCCTGGGGAATGGCAGGCAGTACCCTTGAACGGGCTCCTGTTGCCAGAATGATGTGTTTGGCTTCGAGCAAAGTGACCTGCCCTTCGTTGTCTGTCACCTCGACCTTTTTTCCGGCAACGAGTTTTCCGGTACCGGGGATGACCGTGATGTTATTTTTTTTGAACAGGTATTGAATGCCTTTGCTCATTTTGTCGGCAAC
>CAMWQQ010000306.1 GCA_947176455.1 uncultured Odoribacter sp.
GATAGTACATTTTCAGCACTTTCTCCCGGAGATCCAAGATGTTCTGTTTTACCCGGTTTACCGTGATGCTACCTTTTTGGAAAGCCACATCGATTTGATGTTCCGTCTTCAGGTTCAGGTAGAAATCTTTTGCCAATTCGTTGGACAGCAGATTAACGGCGTGACGGATTCCGTGCGTACTGACAGCGGAACGGTTGACCAAACCGGCACGAGTAGAAACAACGGCCTCGCACGTACCGTAACCCAAACTGACAATGAAGAAGTTTTCTTTTTCCTGTAGCTCGCCTTCCCGGATAGCGATTGTACAACCCATGATTTCAGGGATGACCTCCACTTTGCCGACATTCACCTCGCGTTTGATAACAGCAGGACCTCCGAAAGTAGAGGCATCATAGTTGATGACGTGACGTCCCTGAAGAATTTCCGTTGCCTTGTCCCGGTAAAGCATATAGGTGGCAAACGGGAAACCGGTGGTCAGGTAGATTTCTTCCTCGCCTTTGGGCTGGGTCAGCAACAAGCCAGTTTTGCTCAACAACTTGTATTCTTCATCTGTGGGGGCGGCGTTGATGCTCTTGTGCGGAGAATAACCTTCCGACAAAGCCAGATTACCCACAATATAATCGGTATCGTCGATATTGATCTTGATACCATCTAAAATATTTTCAGCGATATTCTTAAGCTCTCGATTGGTAGCTTCATATACGCTGGGAAAATTATAAGACTTCAACATTTTTATGGCATGTTTAAATTTTACACAGACAATTCAGAAATCACGGACAAATCTAAGTAAAATATTTTAAAACGTGCTTGTTTCACCGTAAAATTCGCAAAAAAAATCGTTCCCGATGATTGAAAAGGCATTTTTCTCCTCTTTCCCGGGGACTTGAAATGCCTGGGCTTATGCTTCGAGTTTGAATCTAATGCGCAGAGTATCATTTTGATAGTCAGTGCTAATAATCTTGAACCTGCCGATTTCCGAGGTATTGGTGACGTGCTGGCCGATGCAGGCGCAGACATCGTAATTTCCGATGCGGACAATACGCAAGGTTTCACTGGCATCTTCGGGTAGCTTGCTCAAATCCACTCCTTCCGGCACGTTTTGCCGGGAAACGAACTCGATGGTCACCGGTAGATTTTCGGAAATGACTCGGTTCACCTCGTTTTCTATCTCTTGGATCTGTTCCGGAGAAGGAGCGGGGCTCAGCGTATAGTCGCACTTGCTTTTCTTGCGTTCGATGTGCGTGTTTCGGGAGCGTTCGCAACCGAACAGCCGTCCCATGGTCTGGTTCAAAATGTGCTCCGCCGTGTGCATGGGCGGATATTCCTGTTTGTTGTGGGCATTGAGCTGGGGTTCTGGTTCCATGTTTATCGTTTTTGGTCATTTGGCTTATTCGCCAAAGGTATCACATTCTGGTGACTTTTTGTGCACTCCTTTCCATATATATATGAATAAAATGAAATCTTCGGTAAAAGATGATATACCAGGAGCTGATTTTGTTGCAATATAATGAAAAAGTCATTACATTTATAACCGAAATTGAATGCTCGGTGTATAATAAAGTCTGTCATAATGAATGTTTCGGGAAAAAAGGGGTTCATCCTGCCTGAGAGGTACGGGAAACCGGAAGATATGATTCAACATTTGCTGATAACAAAAGTGACGGAAGAACACTTTGACCATTGGGGATACCTGTCTTTTTCAAAGGCGATGTCCCGAATCATCAGCCTGGCGCTTGCCCGTAAAATCGGAGAAAATTAAATTTCTCTGCGGTAAGGAAAGTGGCAGATTGAATTTGTTTGACTATCTTTGTGCGCTGATGGATGAACATCCGGCAAAACGGATCGGAATCCGATAAATGTAGTTTAAATAAAACTGTTATTATGAAGTTATTAGAAGGAAAAACCGCACTGATTACCGGTGCTTCACGTGGTATTGGAAAAGCTGTTGCTTTGGCCTTCGCCAAGGAAGGGGCGAACATCGCTTTTACGGATTTGAGATATGACGAAATCGCTCAGGCCACGGAAAAAGAGATTGCCGCCTGCGGAGTGAAGGCTAAGATGTACGCATCCAATGCGGCGGACTTCGCCCAGACGACGGCTACTGTTGATGAAATCGTAAAAGATTTCGGCAGGATTGATGTATTGGTAAACAATGCCGGTATCACCAAAGATACGCTGTTGATGAGAATGACGGAAGAACAATGGGATGCCGTGATCAGTGTAAACCTGAAATCCGTATTCAATTATACGAAAGCGGTTTCGGCTATCATGCTGAAGCAGAAGAGCGGTTCTATCATCAGCATGAGTTCGGTGGTAGGCGTCAGCGGAAATGCCGGACAAGCCAATTATTCAGCTTCCAAGGCTGGTATCATCGGATTTACCAAGAGCGTTGCCAAGGAACTGGGTTCCCGGAATATCCGTGCCAATGCCGTTGCACCGGGATTCATCATCACCGATATGACCGCACAGTTGCCCGAAGAGGTCAGAAAAGAGTGGGCGGCCAAGATTCCGTTGAAACGTGGCGGTACGCCGGAAGACATTGCCAAGGTATGTTTGTTCCTGGCTTCTGATTTGTCCGGATATGTAACCGGTCAGGTCATTCATGTTTGCGGTGGAATGAATATGTAATATATGCTTTAGGTTCAGATTTGCGGTTGTCAGTGCGACCGCAAATCTGACCGATAAACCTGATATAATTGGTTCGGAGTGGTATTTGAATATTCTTATTGGTGGATGTTGCCTGCCGTCCTGTTGTCGCTGGCGGTCGCTTATCTTAAATTTAAGAAGTTGTCCCGTTTGCCGGATATCCCCAAAGGAATTTAAAGTTTCGTTTAGATAATTC
>CAMWQQ010000307.1 GCA_947176455.1 uncultured Odoribacter sp.
TGACGCTAATGGTGCAACCCTTGACCTACTCTCGGGAATGCCAGAGGAATTAATCAGCCGAATCACCCGTATGGGGATGAGAATGCCTGCGGAACAGCTGGATTCCCTAATTACTGACCTGTGTAGCATCAGGGCTTTCTCAATAGAAGAATTGGCTAAAATTCTGAACCGCACAGAAAATCACATCAGAAACAAGATTCTGCCCAAACTTTTAAAAGCCAAACGGATCACCTTCACCATTCCCGAAATGGTCAACCACCCGAAACAAAAATACATCGCCACCTCATAAATTGTCAAAATAATTTCTACCTTTGTGACTGCTGGTTTTCCCGTTGCCATTCGGGACGGGGAATAAAAGGGAATCGGGTGAAAATCCCGGACAGGCCCGCTGCTGTGAGCTTCATCGCACATCTCCGGACAATACTCCTGCCACTGTCGCGCCGATGCACGACGGGAAGGCGTCCGGACAGAAGCAAGTCAGAAGACCTGCCAGCAAACGCAACCGTCCGTACTCTCGCGGATTCAGAGTCGGGCACCTGCACTTATATATTTACTGTACTGTTAAAAACACCGGAAACAAAACCGGGCGTAGGAAATATTGTATCAAGTGGCCACAATATCCCTTCCCCGATTTCTGTTTGAAGAATCCGCTAGTCGCATTCTGTCCGGTGTTTTTATTTTTTTCAGAACAAGCCATACAGACTAAAAAAGCCACAGGCTGGCTAAAACCTGTGACTTGGAGCTAAATATTAATCAATAAAACGTTCCGCATCCGAACAGGACAAAGATAGGAACGATTCCCCGCTCCCGAAATCCCTCAAAATAGGTATTTTGCCCTCCTGCAAGCTCGGATTCCTCCCTAATGATGATTAGCCCCTCCGTCAACACGTCGGTTTTCTTCTTTTCGCATAGAAAATTCGCAACCGCAATACTGCTGGTTGTAGAATCCGTTTTCCGCCAACAATATCCTCCGGCGTTCGCTCAATCCCCCCTTGCGCCAGTTCTTTTCCCAAAATTCCACCCCTTCGAACTGCGTCGCCGCCCAATGTCCCGCCTCCGCAATCTGTTCCAGGCTCTTCCAGCGTGAAGACGCCAAGGTGGTGGCGAAATGGTCGAATCCCTGCTCATAAGCCACACGGGCGGTAGCCAGCATCCGCATCCCGAAACATTGCCGGCAACGGCGTCCCCGCTCCGGCTCGCACTCCAGACCACGCACCTCCTGCAACCAATGTTCGTGGTCATAGTCGCCGTCGATGATGTCCAAACCCAGCGACCGGGCATAGCGAGTACATTCAGATTTCCGGATGTCGTACTCCTCCCGGGGATAGATGTTCGGATTGAAATAATACAACACCGGACGTATCTCGTTCGCCAGCAACCATTCTATAATCGCCGCCGAACACGGCGCGCAACAGGTATGAAGCAGTAAACGCATATCTTTCACCGTTATTTTTTCTTTTTCCACAATCCGTGTCTTATCGTCGTGCGTCCCGGATTGACCAGATAGGTCAGGTCCAGCAAGGGCAGTACGACAAACTTCGTCCCGTTCCCCAGATTCACATAGGCACCCTTGCCGGCAAGCGAAACGCCAAAATGCCGGGAGACATAGCAGGTCAATCGCAGATTGGCTTCCACCGCATACTCCTTTTTCAAGTTCACGGAATAATACATACCGTTGAGGCTGTAATGGAAACGGCTACCGAAATAGGAATCAAACTGCAAACCTCCGTCATACAACACTTTGCCGTCCAATACCTGGGTATGGTAAAGCAGATGAAGCCAGTCAAAAGGCCGCACCTCCGTATTTCCGAAAGCGATTCCGAATTCCACGCCTGCCCGCAGGGTCAGAATCCGTTCCGGCGGAGGATTCGGACATCCCCATACCCGGGGATTCATCAGCCAGGAAAACAATACCTCGTGGCGCATTGCCAGACTGTGACCGATTTTGACCGTGTCAGGTACCAAATCTTTGAATCCCGAACGCTGCAATAGCTTCAAGCCCGTCCAGGGATAATACACGGCATGTTCGCTTGCCAAAGAAAAATACCTGTCCGACCACCACCGGTGTTTCAAGCCGACATTGGGCAGGAAAGGTTCTTCGGCTATCCGGAACAACAATTCCGTCTGCTTGGAAAATCCAATGCGCGTAGGATTGAAAAGGCTGATTTCCGCCGCATCCGAGGCGATGATTCCGGTCGTGCCCGTGTGCCACGCCGAGATTTCCGGATTGCCCTGGCTCTTTCCCGGCAATTCCCGCGGGTCCCACCTCAATTCCGTTTCAAGCTGACGGTTATGTCCGCGCTTCCTCGCCTGCCTTTCCATTTCCTTCTGCTCCCGGCTTTTGGCAGGCAGTTTGCGTTGCGCATTCACCTGCAACATCCCCGTATACAACAGCAAAACAAGACAAATCCACGCCCTCATCCCACATCCGTTATAGGTTTCCGTAATATCTTCTCACCAAACCGGCAATCGCCTCCGGAACGTCTCCGGTGATGTCCGCCCCGTCACTTACTTTCCGGCGTATTTCCGTCGAGGAAACCGGCATCTCCGGAGCATTCACCAATACGATGTTTCCCCCTGGCGTCTCCGGCAAGACCATACCCGGACGCGGATAAACAAATACGGAGTAGTCGGCAATGATTTCCTGAAAATTCTTCCAATGGTGAAATCTTTGCAGATTGTCCCCTCCCATAATCAGGGCGAACTTCCGCACCAGATAACTCTCTTTCAACACCCGCAACGTCTGATAAGTGTAGGAAGGTCGAGGCATCGAAAACTCGATGTCGTTGGCACACATACGCGCATCCCCGGCAATGGCGGCCCCCACCATTTCCAAG
>CAMWQQ010000308.1 GCA_947176455.1 uncultured Odoribacter sp.
GGTATAGTGTTCTCCGTCATTCATGGAACGCAGGCCGTAGACGCCTTGGGTGTTGAAGGCTCCAGATGCAAAGAAGTCGTTCAGGCTGAGTTGTTTGTGTTGTGCAGAAATCGGGTTGCCCAGCAGGACAAGTAGTAGTAAAAAAACGGAAAATTTTCTCATATTTTGATTTCGTTTGTTATTTTGAATTCCGTCTCCAAAGGTTTGAAAAAATTCTTTGTTTTGCAAATGTTGGCGGGATTAAGTTTATAGAGTTCATAAAGTTTATAAGGTTTATAAAGTTATGTTCTGCTATGGTCACGTCTGTCTCTTTTGGGAATGATTTTGTTGTTTTTAAGCACTTTAAACAGAATAGAGCAGGTTCTGGGATTTTACGATATTTTTCCGTATTTCATTTTTTGTAGTATCTTTGCCGACTAAATGTAGGTCAGCGGAGATGATGCGATACACTCTTACAGCGAAAGACAGGCATAGCGATGCCAGATGCGGGGTTTTGACGACTGCCCACGGGGAAATCCATACGCCGATATTCATGCCGGTGGGGACTGTCGGCTCCGTAAAGGCGGTGCATGCCCGGGAGCTGAAAGAGGATATCCGGGCGGAAATCATTCTCGGCAATACCTATCATCTTTATTTGCGTCCCGGAACGGAGGTGCTGAACGCTGCCGGCGGTCTGCACAAATTCAACGGCTGGGACAGACCGATTCTGACGGACAGCGGCGGATTCCAGGTGTTTTCCCTGACGGATACCGGGCGCAAGATAACCGAAGAGGGGGTCACTTTCCGTTCGCACATAGACGGTTCAAAGCATCTGTTCACCCCTGAGGGTGTCATGGATATCCAGCGGAAAATCGGTGCCGATATCGTTATGGCGTTCGACGAATGTCCGCCCGGAACCAGCGATTACCGATATGCCCGAAATTCTCTTGAATTGACGCAGCGTTGGCTGGAGCGGTGTGTTGCCCGTTTCGACTCGACTGAACCTTTGTATGGCTATGAGCAGCATTTGTTTCCCATTGTTCAGGGGTGTGTGTACCGGGATTTGCGTGAAAAGTCCGCGGAGCATGCCGTTTCTCTGAACCGGGACGGCTATGCCATTGGCGGATTGGCGGTCGGGGAACCGGCGGAGGAGATGTATGCCATGATTGAGGTGGTCAACCGCATTTTGCCTCCCGACAAGCCTCGTTATCTCATGGGGGTGGGGACGCCGGAGAACATCCTGGAAGCCATTGAGCGGGGAGTGGATATGTTCGATTGCGTGATGCCGACCAGAAACGGGAGAAATGGCATGATTTTTACGACGGAAGGTACGATTAATATCAAGAATCAGAAGTGGGACCGTGATTTTTCATCCCTTGACCCGGCTGCGCTGGCTTATGTGGATACGGATTATTCCAAGGCTTATTTGCGGCATTTGATTAAATCGGATGAAATATTGGGGCTTCAGATTTGTTCGGTTCATAATTTAGCCTTTTATTTGTGGCTGGTGAGGGAAGCCCGGAAGCACATTCAGGAGGGGGATTTCGTGGCGTGGAAGAAAGGGCTGTTGCCGAAAATCACCCGGAGGCTTTGAACGAGCGGGAAACGAAGGAGGGACGTAAGTTGTAGATTTATGAAGAAACTGGACTTATATATCATGCGCAAATTTTTGGGGACGTTCTTTTTTTCCCTGATTCTGATTTTGTGCATCGTGGTGATTTTCGACCTCTCGGAAAAGCTGGAAAAATTTCTGGAGAGGGATGCGCCTGTGTCCGCGATTGTTTTTGATTATTATAAAAATTTCATTCCTTATTTCGCCAATCTGTTTTCTTCGCTGTTTACGTTTATTTCGGTGATTTTCTTTACCTCCAAAATGGCTTACGACAGCGAAATCATAGCCATATTGAGCACGGGAATCAGCTTCCGTCGTTTGCTGGTGCCGTATTTGTTTTCCGCGACAATCATCGCCGGATTGTCTTTCGTGCTGGGGGCATTTATCATCCCCAATGCAAACGAAGAACGGATTGAGTTTGAAAAACGGTATGTCAGTAAAAAATACGCCAATACGGAGCAGCATATTCATCGTCAGATAGCCCCCGGCACTTATATCTATATGTCTTCTTACAGTGTCGCCTCCAATGTCGGATATGATTTTTCCATTGAGAATTTCAAGGGGGACACTTTGATAGACAAGCTGACTTCTTCGCGGATTGCCTGGGACAAGGACAGCAGCCGGTGGGTCATCCACAATTGGAAGTTGCGGGAGATTGACGGGGATAACGAGAAATATACCACGGGTTCGCGGATTGACACAGTGTTGCCTTTTGCGCCTTCCGAGTTTTCGGAAAATCCCAAGAAAATCAGGGAACAACTGACCTATCCGGAATTGGGCGAGTACATCGACCGGATGCGTCTTCGGGGGAGTTCCAATGTCGTGGAGTTTCAGATTGAGAAATACAAGATGCTTTCGAACGCTTTCGCCACGTTTATCCTTACCCTTATCGGGGTGAGCATCTCTTCGCGAAAGATAAGGGGAGGCATGGGATTGCATCTGGGATTGGGTATCACGCTTAGTTTTTCCTATATCTTATTTATGCAATTTTCAACAGTTTTTGCAACAAATGGCAATATGAATCCGTTATTAGCGGTGTGGTTGCCTAATATTTTATTTACGGTGGTCGGAGTGTTTGCATATAGGTTGGCACCGAAATAAGCGATAGTAAAACGAGTAACAATATAAATTTAGAATGGAAAGAGAGTACAGCAGGAACCAGCGTTCCTATCGTCCGCGTAGAAATGACAGTCGCGAGGACTATCAGAGCGGAAACAACGAGAGAGAAAATTATGGC
>CAMWQQ010000309.1 GCA_947176455.1 uncultured Odoribacter sp.
ATTATTTTGCAAGTTTCTCCGGTTATTTCCGCTATTTTTTGAGCGATGAGCGGAATGTAACTGCTTTCGTTGCGCTGTCCTCGGTAGGGGACGGGGGTGAGGTAGGGAGAATCTGTCTCCAGCACCAGGGAATCCGTTCCGATTTCACGGATAACGCTTGCCATTTGGCTGTTTTTGAAGGTGACGACTCCGCCGATGCCGAGCAGAAAGCCGGAGCCGATTGCTCGGCGCGCTTCTTCCGCATTGCCCGGAAAGCAGTGAAAGATGCCTTTTACATAAGGGTATGGTTTCAATGCCTTGAATATTTCATCCAAAGCATCCCGGGAATGGATGATGACGGGCAGGCCGGTTTCTTTTGCCAATCCCAGTTGATAAGCGAAGGCGTTTAATTGCTCTTTGTAGTAAGTCTTGTCCCAATACAGGTCGATGCCACATTCGCCGATGCCGTAATATTTGTGCCGTCCCAGTTCTTGTTCGACTTTTTTCAACTCGTCTTTGTAATTTTCGTTGACGGAGGTCGGATGCAGACCTGCGGTCGGAAACAGCATTCCCGGATACTGAGCTTCCAGTTCCAGCATCCTGTCTCGGGAGGAGCTGTCTATGTCCGGCAGGATGATATACTCTACTTTTGCCTCCTTTGCTCTCTGGATAACCTCTTGTCGGTCTTCGCGAAATTCCTCTTCGTAGATGTGCGAGTGGGTGTCGATGAACATGGGAAATGAATTTAGTATTCCGTTTCTTCAGTGCCGTTGTCTTCGTAAAGGAAGTCGTTATAAGGGAACCGGGCGGAATGGATTTCCTTGACGATGGCGTAGAGTTTTGTTTTCAATTCTTCGATGTTTTCTTTTTTTGCCGCCGAGATGTAAACGGTTTCACCGCCTTGTTTGGACATCCACATTTGTTTCAGGTCGTCCAGGCTGTAATTTTCCTTTAAAACCGGTGTCAGGTCGTCTTTCTCTTTTTTCACGTATTGGAAAGCGTCGATTTTGTTGAACAGGACGATGGTCGGTTTCGGTTTTTCAATCAGGCTTGCCAAGGTTTCGTTGACCACTTCCATTTGTTCTTCAAATTGGGGGTGGGATATGTCTACCACGTGGAGAATGACGTCCGCTTCCCTGACTTCATCCAGGGTGGATTTGAAGGATTCTATCAGGTGGTGGGGCAGTTTGCGGATGAAACCCACGGTATCCGCCAATAAAAGAGGTACGTTTTTAATGGCGATTTTCCGGACGGTGGTGTCCAGGGTGGCAAAAAGTTTGTTTTCGGCAAACACGTCGGATTTGCTCAACAGGTTCATCAGCGTTGATTTCCCTACGTTGGTGTAGCCGACGAGTGCGACCCGCACCAGTTTGCCCCTGTTTTTCCGCTGAATGACTTTTTGCCGGTCGATTTTTGCCAATTCTTCTTTTAGCCGGGTGATTTTGTCCCGGATGATTCGACGGTCGGTTTCGATTTCCGTTTCACCGGGTCCTCTTAGTCCGATACCTCCTTTCTGGCGTTCCAGGTGCGTCCACATACCGGTCAGCCGGGGTAGCAGGTACTGATACTGTGCTAGTTCCACCTGGGTTTTGGCGTGTGCCGTCCGTGCGCGACTGGCAAAGATATCCAAAATCAGGTTGGTGCGGTCGAGTATCTTGATGCCGGGGAAGAAGGATTCGATGTTTCGCAGTTGCGTGGGACTGAGTTCATCGTCGAAGATAATCATGTCGATTTCTTGCTCTTCGGTGTATGCCTTGATTTCTTCGAGCTTCCCTTTGCCGATGAAAGTCGCATGAACGGGCTTGTCCAGGTTCTGTGTGAATATCTTGACGGTCTCCGCTCCTGCCGTTTCCGCTAAAAAGGAAAGTTCGTCCAGGTATTCCCTCATCTGTTCGGGGCTCACTCCCTGCGATTGCACGGCTACTCCTACCAAAACGGCTTTTTCTGCTTCTTTTCCGGTGTAATACATATTAAAAGGAGACTGTCGCTTGTGAAGATGAAAAGGGGCTGACAGTATGACAGCCCCTTTGCTATGAATGGTTTGTTCTTAATAGTTGCTCAACTGGAAGTTGATAGGCAATGTGTAGGATACCCGAACGGCTTTACCTCTCTGTTTGCCCGGTTTCCATTTCGGCATGGCTTTGATAACCCGAACGGCTTCCTTGTCCAGGGAGGCGTCTACACCTCTTGATACCTGTACGTCGGTAATGGAACCGTCTTTTTCTATCACGAACTTGATGAACACTTTCCCCTGGATTCCGTTTTCCTGTGCTAATGGAGGATATTTCACGTTCTTTGAAATCCATTTGGTAACATTTCCTCCCGGGAATTGCGGCATATCTTCCACCACCATAAAGATGTCTTCATCGCCGGTGTCCGCATCGCCATAATCTCCGAAATCATCCAGATTCTGAGGTTCCCTGTTGTCAGAATCGTCGTCTGCATCCTCGATTTCCAGCTCATCATCGATGTTGCTTTCGTCCTCCACGATATTCAACAGGTCGGACAGTTTCGGAGCTGCCGGAGGTGGTGGGGGCGGTTTCAGCATCTGCTGGGTAATCGGAATAATTTCATCTTCTACCGGAGGTTCGGCAACCGTATCGAACAGGCTTACCTCTTCGGTGGAGGATTTCCATTCAAAAGCAAGTAACAGGACTGCCAAAGCCAGTGCCAAACCTGCCTCGAAGAAAATGCCTTTCTTTTTTTCAAGGTCCGCTTTCGGTGACTTTTTGATTTCCATAATATTCGTTTGTATAAGTGTATAATCTTCTATTTCGGGGTAAAAATAAAGAAAATCAAAATATCTACCAATATTTCAAACGTTTTTTTTGAATGAAATGTTAAAGT
>CAMWQQ010000310.1 GCA_947176455.1 uncultured Odoribacter sp.
GCGTACATCCCTCCCCCTTGTCCGCCAACCGCGGAGGCTGGTTCGGCAACCACCAGTTCAGTCGTACCAACGAATACTTGCAGGCACACGGATTGCAACCTATCGAGTGGTAAAAGATTAGAAACAGAAATCTGATATGAAACAAATACCGGTTTATTTCCTGCTTTGCATCGGGATATTTACTTTTAACATCCAGGCTCAGGCGCAATTTATCAAGAAAGCGGAACAACTGTTCCAGACCACGTTCCACGAGACCCGCACCGATTCTCTTCCGGTTGCCGTGAGCAAGGCACGAGTCGCCGAAGAACGACACAGGCAGGATTCTATCCGGCTCCAGCAAATGATGCACCAATTGCAGGAGATGAAGCTGAACGAAATTCTCCTCCGCACGGAACTCGACAAGGTTCGCACCCAGCATTTGACAGCCGATTCGTCTCAAACGGCAGAACAACGCCTCCGCATTGACTCGTTGCGAGCACACACCCCGGGCATCCCCGTTCTGGCGAACAGCGACACGCTGTTTATGCTCTATGCCGACCAAGGCGACCGCTCCGCTTTTGAACGGGCAAACAGGCTCAACGACATACTCGATAAAATCGGCAAGGACCAAAGCCTGCACCGCGATTCCATTCATACGCAAGAAAACGAAAGTTGCACGGATATCCTGTACGGCAACAAGGTCATCATCAGCATCACCGAGCAGGATGCGCTCTGGCAAGGCACGTCGCGGCAGGAATTGACCGAACGGTATGCGCATATCTTGGTCACCAAAATCAAAGACCTGAAAGAAGAACACAACATCTTTCAGATCATCAAACGGACGGTTTTCTTCATCTTGGTATTGGCGGTTCAATACCTGCTGTTCCGGCTGACGAATTTTCTGTTCCGCAAACTGCGCCGGCGCATCATACGCTTCAAACAGCAACGGCTGAAACCGGTCATCATCCGCAACTATGAATTATTGAACACGCGTAGGCTCGGACGTATCCTGATTTTCTTCAGCAATCTCCTGCGATACCTCGTGTTGCTGATACAGCTAATGTTCACCGTGCCGGTGCTGTTCGCCATTTTCCCACAAACGGAAGAACTGGCGTTGAAGATATTCCTCTACATCATCAAGCCGATAAAAATGGTGCTGAAATCCATTGTGGAATACATCCCGAACCTGTTCATCATCCTGGTCATTTGGTACTGCATCAAATACATCATCAAAGGCATCCATTTCATCGCCAAGGAGATTGAAGACAAGAAACTGAAAATTAACGGGTTCTATCCGGACTGGGCGCAACCGACCTTCAACATCATCCGCTTCCTGCTCTACGCTTTTATGATAGCGATGATTTACCCCTATCTGCCGGGCTCCGATTCCGGAGTATTCCAGGGAATTTCAGTGTTTGTCGGACTGATTATCTCGCTCGGTTCCAGTTCCGTGATAGGGAATATCATTGCCGGACTGGTCATCACGTATATGCGTCCTTTCAAGATTGGCGACCGTATCAAATTGAACGACACGACCGGCAACGTGATTGAAAAAACGCCGTTCGTCACCCGTCTGCGCACCCCCAAGAATGAGGTCGTAACGATACCGAACGCCTTCATTATGTCGTCGCACACCGTCAATTACAGCGCATCGGCACGTCGGTTCGGACTGATTATCCATACGACGATCACTATCGGATACGATGCCCCGTGGCGGCAGGTTCACCAGTTGCTCATCGATGCGGCACGCAACACCCCCGGAGTACTGGAACATCCGAAGCCGTTTGTACTGGAAACGGAATTGCAGGACTACTACCCCTGTTACCAAATCAACGCCTACATCAAAGATGCCGACAAACTGGCGCAAATCACCTCCGATTTACACCAAAACATCCAGGACACCTTTAACGAAGCAGGCGTAGAAATTATGTCACCGCACTATTTCGCCAAACGCGACGGCAGCGCCTCCACCATTCCGGAAGACTATCTGAAAAGCGAATAACAGTCCTTTATTAGCCGTAATATTAACGAGACTATAAATCAAAGTCGGTCAAGAAATATTGAGTATTTCATTTTACACCCTACTTTAATTTATAGTCTCGAAAATGATTTATTGAATCTCCTTTATTTCAATTGCACTTTTCTTCCAGATGCTTTCCGATAATTTTCTTTTTCTTTGATTTTTATATTCATTTTCACAAGCAAGTGTGGATCATCTGTTTCATCAGCGACCACTCCTTGAAATTTACCCTTTAATTTTCCTCTTTTATCATCTCTTTGGGCTTTTCCACGACTTGCCTTTAATCCCTCCGCACCTTTCCATTCCACAACATACACCTCTCCACCATAATTGACAGCATGGGTTCCGTTATCATCGTACAATAAATATATGCGTTGATCATTTCCCTGTTTTTTCTGCTTAAAACGCAAGCAATTGTCATTATCTGCCTCAAAAGCAACATAATATATGATGTTGTTGTCTGCATCCTCTTCATATTTCAGCAGTGCTCCTTTGGTACTACTAGTTATCTGAATCACATTTTTGTGATACGTTGCTTTTATCGCCCCTTTTACTGCAACTTTGCCAACAATATCCGGGTCTTCAGTTTTAGTCATAACAATATTTCTTGATACATAATACTGGAAATTCTCCACCTTACCCACGCCAGAAGCGTAATTGTGAATCTTTTTGGTCATAGGTTTTGTTTGTGAACAACTAGAAAATCCAAATACAGCCAAGATTGTAATGATGATTAAAAATAGATATTTCATATTTCTTGTTTTAAGATTAAATGATTATGGTGATTTGTCCCGTTTTCAACATACGCATATAAAAAAAG
>CAMWQQ010000311.1 GCA_947176455.1 uncultured Odoribacter sp.
GTCCAGGACAATTCCGTTGAACGGCAATCTATCTTTTCCGTAATACTTCCGGCAAAATCCGGGAAGTTCTCTATCCGAACCGCCAAATGAATCGGGTCGCTTTCTTTTGAATCCTTTAAAGATTGAACTTGCAGATAATAATTGGCAAGGTTTGCCGTTTCTTTCCAAGTCACTACCGCCTTTGCCCCCTTTTCGCTCACCACAATCGAAGCGACATCCGTTCCCACTGGCGTGTTCCCTGCTTCGTCAGAAGAAACATACCATCTGCAACTGTCTACCGATTCCGGTACCGTCACCGTATATTCCTCAGCCAAAGGCGTTCCACAAATCAAGGTATTCCCGGCTAAGTCTTTCGGAGCATCAAGTGATTCGAACGGATTGTCAACAGTCATAACGATACAGGCAGCTCCTGTTGCATCACGTTTTATATTATCGCCAACAAATTGCAACGGAAGAGCAGTATTCGACTCATCCGATGCTGCCGAACAAACAGCTCCATTCTCTACTTCCTTTTCACGGATTCTCATTTCCAACGTACCCGTAGCTGAAGGTAACAGTTTCCAGGAAATATGACCGAACTTATAAGGAACACCATCCTTTAAAACCAAAGGACTATTTGCATCCTTCCTAGCCTTATTTAAGAACTTTTGAGAAGCAGAGGTCGACATCCTGGATATTTGCATAATAGGATAAGGCGGAATGTAAACGAGATTTGCATACGGCTTGGGCCAATAAGTTACATCTGACCATTCTGTAGCATACGTATAAAAACTAAAATCATTATTCCCTGACTCCGTCGGTGCTGCATTAAAAAATTTATCATTGATATCCATTCGAAGTTCGAAAGCATTGACATGCTCTGACCAATCCCATGTAGGAGTAAAATAAATATCAATCTCCACAAAACGGTCTCCTCCCTCTACTCTCAAATCCGTTTCAAAAGAGACCTCCAAAACATCTTGAGCGTAAAGTCTTCCAGAAAAACAAAATAAAAATAATATGACTATTATATATTTCATTCTCTAAAATTTTCTATAGCAACCCGAATTATCTTCAAAAAAAGCTCTATCCACAAGATTCACCTGACCATCAAACGTCATATCTGCCACATTATAGCCAATAGATGAAGCCTCTTCCTCATAAGATTGCATATCAACAACAGATATCATACCGTCTCCATTTACATCTCCTGCATACATAAAACATTTTCCATTTCCAATTTTCAACGGTGTCTGCGTGGTATTTTTCCCACTATTATCAAACGCATTTTCCATCTTTTGCGTAAAGTCAATCGTACTCGCAGCCGTAATATTGCCACTTGTAAAAGCAACTTTCTCCGCACTCATTACCGGTAAATGATTACGATGTCTTATGACAACATAGTAATTATTCTCTTTCAAATGGTCAAATGATACGTATTTATTCCCGTCTAACCCTGCAACCGTTCCGTCAGACAACAACAACGCTGACGTAGAATCCATCAATTCTCCTCTTCGTGTATCCCCAAAACCTGTGCCGTTGGGCGGATAATCCCATACTTCCACATAGACCCAATCCACAATGCCCCGATCAAATGAAGGGAATGGCCTGGTATGCTCCTTCTTATCGGCATAAGGAGACGTATATTTTCCTACAACACTGGGGAAATACCCCTCATAAATGCACCGCATTGAATCCAATTTTGCAATATACGGTCCTTCCAGCAACACCTTGATCGCCACCCGTTTGCTAGAAATCACGTCGATCACCCGGGTTGCCGTCACGGTACAAGAACCTGCGGTGTAGGTGTACAACACCGTATCCGTCCCCACTTTCCCAGCAGAAGCTTCGTAAAAACTACCCAATACATCTCCGATTGAAGGAACTTGCAAGTGAATGGAAGAAAACTTGATGCCCAAGTCCGACGCAATATCTATATCGCCGGAACCTGCCACGTATTCAATCGGGTCAAATGCCAATGCGACATCCACACTGGAACGAAGGAACACCGTATCATACTCAGTCAGGATGGTGGCATTCCGACAACTGTCGGTCCATACATCGTGGATGAAATATTTTCCGTCTTCTGGCAACTTCAACTGCAACTTCTCCGCCGTCAATACAAAAGCGTCCTTCCAAGAGGTATTCTGAAAAGCGAGACTGGTCATATTGACGGTCAACGTGTCCCGTCCATCGCTGCCCAACTCATTCACCCACTGGTAAACGACATAGACGTTCCCCATTCTCCTCAAATTGGCAATCTGCGCATTGTTCTTGATGCCGTAAAAAGCCACCCGGGCGAAACCGTTTTCTCCCGGACAGTGGCGAATCGTATCCGCCGATTTGCCAATGCCTGCTTCATACTCCGCTTTGGAGGCATATCCTTCCAGGGCAACCCGGACTTCCGGCCAGATCGTCAGCACCATTTCGGGAGTCTCTCGTTTTTCTTCCGACACGGTCACATCCTCCGCCACGCATTTGAACGACATCCCGTTGAGATCTGAATTTATATTCCGCAACCACAAGGTATCGGAATCCTTGCCCGAAACCTTGTATTGAAATCCGGCTGAAACATTCTGCCAATCGGCAGCCGAAGATGCCAAATCCTTGTATGTGCTTCCCTTGTCGGTAGAATACTGCCATATACAATTCAAGCCATTTCCAGAGGAAACGGCATGAGCAAACAAGAAAAACTCCTCTCCGCTACAAGCGGCTAGCGAAGATGAATAGTCTTCAAAATTCAATATCTTGTCTGGTATCTTATCCAAGTCGTCTTGCAGGTCATCCAGAATCGGTATGTTCCGGGTGATCATTCCGGTTGCCGTATGGTCCCAGAC
>CAMWQQ010000312.1 GCA_947176455.1 uncultured Odoribacter sp.
TCGGAGCGGAACAGCGGACAGCTTATCCTGGGAACGGAAACCGCCACGGGCGAAACAGTCAGCGTGCGCATCGGCAGATTCGGTCCCATCGCGCAAATCGGCGAAGGTGAAACTGTCCGTTACGCCAGTCTGCTGAAAAACCAGCTTATGGAGACCATTACCCTGGAAGAGGCGCTGGGACTATTCAAATTCCCCCGGAAAATCGGACAATACGAAGACAAGGAAGTTTCTATCGGCATTGGTCGATTCGGTCCGTACATCAAACACAACAATGCTTTCGTGTCCCTGAAAAAAGGGGAGGACGACCCGGGAACCATTACGCTGGAAACGGCGATTGCCCGCATCGAGGAGAAACGGGAGAACGACCGGAAGAAACTGATTCAGGCTTTCGACAACGGAGTGCAGATTCTGAACGGACGTTTCGGTCCTTACATCTCCTACGACAAAGCCAACTATAAGATTCCCAAAACGCTGAAAGCCGAGGAACTTACGTTGGAAAAATGTATGGAACTGATTGAGAAAGAGGGTGCCAAGAAAAAGAAAGAAACCACCAAAAAGAAAACGACCAAAAAGAAATAACCGATGACGAGCAGATAACAAGAGTCGCAAGAGAAATGGAGAAGAAAATTTGCACAACATGACACTTTTATCTATCTTCGCATCCATAAAATGAAAAAAGACAAAACATTAAATCCCTAATATAATGGCAACATTACAAACAATCAGAAATCGCGCCGGATTACTCGTGAGTATCTTCATCGGCTTGGCACTGATGGCATTTATCGTCGGAGACGCCTTGAATTCCGGCGCAAGTATATTTAACGGAGAGCGGAACCAGGTAGGGAAAATCGACGGAGAGAGCATTTCTATCATGGACTTCCAGAATCGCGTGACCAAAAATGAAGACATGGTCAAGATGATGAACAACACCACCGCTCTGAACGAAGAACAGCAGGCGATGTTGCGAAACAATACATGGCAGCAACTCGTTATGGAAAAATTGCTGGGACGGGAGTACGAGGAAATCGGACTGACGGTCAGCGGTGACGAATTGTATGATGTCATGTTAGGAGAAAATATGAGTCCGGTGATTCGTCAGCTTTTCCAAGACCCGAACACCGGCATGGTTGACAAGGAACGTGCGCTGATGGTCATCAAGCAATTGATTGCGCTTCCCGATTCAGACCCCCAGAAACTTTACTGGCTGAATATGGAAGAGGAAATCACTTCCAATCGCAAAATCATGAAATTCCACGACTTGATTTCCAAGGCGCTGTACGTCACCGATGAGCAGGCTCAAGCAAGCGCACAGGCATCAGCCTCCAAATCGGACATCAGCTACATCGTCAAGAATTACAGCACGATTGAAGATTCAACCATTCAGGTCAGCAACCGGGAAATCAAGGAGTATTACAAAGAACACCAAAACAGATTCGAACAACCGGAAGCCCGGAGAATTGTTTATGTGAACTTCGACATCGATGCCTCCGGAGAAGACTTTGCGGAGACGGAAAAAGTCGTAAAAGACTTCATCGAGGAATTTACCACAGCGAACGACCCGTTGGAATTCGTCAATCTGACCTCGGACAAAAAGGCTGATCGCACATATTACAAGAAAGCAGACATCACCAATGAAGGTCTTGCTGACTTCCTGTTCAAAAACAAAACCGGCGTATTCGGTCCCTATCTGGAAAACAACGCATACA
Organism: uncultured Odoribacter sp.; assembly: GCA_947176455.1. Classification (GTDB taxonomy): domain Bacteria; phylum Bacteroidota; class Bacteroidia; order Bacteroidales; family Marinifilaceae; genus Odoribacter. The sequence goes on from CAMWQQ010000312.1 coordinate 1,707, forward strand.
AAATCTCGCGGGTAGCTTCAAGCAGAATGTTACCGGACTCCTTGAGAGCTCGTCACATCCTCATCGCTCCACAGAACAACGACTACGTACGCGCTAAAGCCGTTGCCGACAGCCTTGCCAATTTGTTGAAGAAAGGTGCCAATTTTGAAGCATTGGCGAAAAAACATTCAACCGACCAGAATTCGGCAGTCAACGGAGGCGATTTGGGCTGGTTCAACCAGAACACGATGGTTCAGCCGTTCTCCGACACTGTTTTCTTTGCCAAGAAAAACGACATCAAAGTCGTGGTAACCCAATTCGGGGCACACGTCGTACAGGTGACCAATATGGCTAAACCGGTTGAAAAGATTCAAATCGCTACCGTAGAAAAGGAAATCATTCCTTCCAACAAGACCATCAACAAAGTCTACAACGATGCCCGCAGTTTTGCGATGAACATCAACAATCTGGATGATTTCAACAAGAAAGTGGATGACTACGCTTTAACCAAACGCATCGCAACCGTAGGCAAAAATGAAAGAACCATTGCAGGCATTGAAAACGCCCGGGAAATGATTCGTCGCATCTATATGGCAGAAGAACCGGAAGTTGTCACTACCTCAGACGGCTCTATCATCTTCGAGAATGGCAACAAATACACCGTGGCAGTGCTGACTGAGATAGACGAAGAAGGCATCGCTCCTATCGGCAAGGTCGCTTCCGAAATCAAAAACATCTTGATTCAGAAGAAAAAAGCGGAGCAATTGAGCAAAGAACTCGCATCCGCACAGCAAGGCAGCGAGAGTCTGCTCTCCATTGCCCAAAAAACCGGAACCGAAGTCAAGGAAGCCGCTGACATCAACTTCACCTCGTTCCAGATTCCGGGAGCCGGTATCGAACCGAAAGTCATCGCAACAGCATCCGTTATTGAACAAGGCAAGATTTCAGCACCTATCGCCGGAAATCAGGGCGTGTACGTCATTGTAGTCAATAACCGGACCACTGACGAGGTCACTCCCGAAACGATTCAGCAAACCAAAGAATCATTGCAACAATCCAATATGTATCGCACCAATTACCAAGC
>CAMWQQ010000313.1 GCA_947176455.1 uncultured Odoribacter sp.
TCGTTCTCGTCCACCAATGCTTTCACGCACTCCAGCAAACTCTTGTTGCTCTTAAACATCCGCTCCATTTCATGGATGACGCGGAAAGAGTTATTGATAAATTCCTCCGCCTTGTCCGCGGTAATCGCCTCGATACGCCGCACCCCGGCAGACACGGAGCTTTCGGACAGAATCTTGAAGAAACCGATCTGCCCCGTCGCGGCGACATGAGTACCTCCGCACAATTCAATGGAATCGCCGTATTTGATGACCCGCACCAAATCGCCGTACTTCTCGCCAAAAACGGCAATCGCTCCCATTTCCTGTGCTTTGGAGATGGGAATGGAACGGAATTCCTCCAAAGGTATATTCCGACGAATCAATTGGTTGACAATGGTTGCCACTTCCGCCAGCTCTTCATCCGTCACCTTTTGGAAATGCGAAAAGTCGAACCGCAAATGCTCGCTACTCACATAAGAACCCTTCTGTTCCACATGGTTGCCCAACACCTTGCGCAAGGCGTAATCCAGCAAATGGGTCGCGGAATGATTGTTCGCCGTCAGCACCCGTTTGTGCTCATCCACCCGGGCGACAAAAGTCTGTGTCACATCCTCCGGCAATTTTTCCACGATATGAATGGTCAAACCGTTCTCTTTCTTGGTATCCACAATCCGGATAGTCTCCTGCTCTCCTACCAGTACACCGCTGTCGCCCACCTGACCACCGCCTTCTCCATAAAACGGCGTGATATTGAACACCAGGTGATAAAGCGTTTTATTCTTCGTCACCACCCTGCGGTAGCGGGTAATCTTCACCTCCACCTCTGTATAGTCATAGCCGACAAACTCCTGTTCATTGTCCGTGGACAACTCAATCCAATCGTCCGTATCCACGGAAGCCGCCGAGCGGGAACGCTCCTTTTGAGCCTCCATTTCCGCCTTGAACTCCCGGCGGTTCACCACCAGTCCCTGTTCCCGCAAAATCAATTCCGTCAAATCCAAGGGGAATCCGTAAGTGTCATACAATTCAAAAGCCACATTTCCCGGTATCGTCAAGAAATTCTCCTCCTTGGTCTTGGCAATAATCTGGTCCAGCAAACGAATACCCTTCTCCAAGGTCCGCAGGAAAGCATTCTCCTCTTCCCGGATGACTTTTTCGATCAGTTCCTGTTGCGCCTTCAATTCCGGATAATGCTTGCCCATCACGCTAATCAGCACGGGCACCAGCCGATACATGAACGCCTTTTTCTGCTCCAGATAGGTATAGGCATAACGGACGGCACGCCTCAAAATACGGCGAATCACATACCCCGCCTTCACATTGGAAGGCAATTGTCCGTCGGTGATGGAAAAAGAGACCGTCCTCAAATGGTCGGCAATGACACGCATTGCAATGTCCGACTGCCGGGACGCTCCGTACTGAATACCGCTCAAACGGGAAATCTCGTCTATGATCGGAGTAAACACGTCCGTATCGTAATTGGAGGTCTTTCCCTGTACTGCCATGCACAAGCGTTCAAAACCCATTCCGGTGTCCACATGGTGATTGGGCAGACTTTCCAGACTGCCGTCCGCCTTGCGATTGTACTGCATAAATACCAGATTCCAGATTTCAATCACCAACGGATTATCCTGGTTCACCAATTCCCTGCCGGGTTTCAACTTCCGTTCCTCCTCCGGACGCAGGTCGATATGGATCTCCGAACAGGGTCCGCAAGGTCCCATGTCCCCCATTTCCCAGAAATTGTCCTTCTTGTTCCCGAAAAGAATCCGCTCCTCCGGCAAATAATGCTGCCAAATCTTCCGCGCCTCCGCATCCTGCTCCAGTCCGTCGTCCTTGCTACCCTCGAAAACCGTGGCATACAACCGATTTTTATCCAGCTTCATCACCTCCGTCAGGAACTCCCACGCATAAGCAATCGCATTCTCTTTGAAGTAATCGCCGAAAGACCAGTTGCCCAGCATTTCAAACATGGTATGATGATAGGTGTCGTGTCCCACTTCCTCCAAATCGTTATGTTTTCCGGACACCCGCAAACATTTCTGAGAATCCGCGACCCTGCGATGCTTCGGAGTGATATTGCCAAGAATGATGTCCTTGAACTGATTCATCCCCGCATTGGTAAACATCAACGTAGGGTCATCCTTTATGACCATGGGAGCCGAAGGCACGATGTCATGCCCCTTGCTCTCGAAAAAATCCAGGAATTTTTGTCTGATTTCTGCAGAATTCATAGCTTTATAATTGTACTTATCGTTTTCATTCTCATCACGCATCCGGCATTGCCGACAACTAATTTACAACACCGACGCAAAACAGAATTGCAAAATTAGATTATTTCTTTAACTTTGCATCGAAAATACATCAATATTTATTTGAAAAATGGCAAAACCAGGTTATCGTTTTAATCCGGAAACACTGTCTTATGACAAAATACACACCTCTTTTAAAAGAAGATTGTGGCGGTTGATAGTCAAATTCATCCAGAGCCTTTCCCTCGCGCTCGTCATCTTCCTGGCGGTATCCGCTTTCATGGATTCTCCGAAGGAAAAAGCCCTGAAACGGGACAAGGAGGAAATCCTGGCGCAATACCATATCCTGAACAATCAAATCAACGAACTGGAAAACGTATTGACCAATCTGGAAAACCGGGACGACAACATCTACCGGGTTATTTTTGAATCGGACCCCATCGATGTGTCTATCCGACGAGCAGGTTCCGGCGGTGTCAACAAATACGAGGCGTTGAAAGACATGGACAATGCGGAACTCATCATCAACACCAG
>CAMWQQ010000314.1 GCA_947176455.1 uncultured Odoribacter sp.
TCGTCTGCAGCGGCAGATGTTTATAAGAGCAAGGTCATCCTGATATCCGGACACGGCACCATCGAAACCGCCATTGAAGCCATCAAAAAGGGGGCTTATGATTTCATCGAGAAACCCTTGGATTTAAACCGGATTCTCATCACGATAAAAAATGCCACCGACAAAAATCGGCTTGTACAGGAAACGGCGACTTTGAAAACGAAAGTCAGCAAGAAATACGAGATGATTGGCAGTTCCCAGGCATTGGAGCACATCCGCACCATGATTGACAAGGTTGCCGTATCGGATGCACGGGTATTGATTACCGGACCGAACGGCTGTGGCAAGGAACTGGTCGCGCACCAGTTGCATGAAAAAAGCAACCGCCACGACAAAGCGTTCATCGAAGTCAATTGCGCGGCCATTCCCTCCGAATTGATAGAAAGCGAACTATTCGGGCATGAGAAAGGCTCATTTACCTCTGCCATCAAACAGAAAAAAGGGAAATTTGAACTAGCTTCCGGAGGAACCCTGTTCCTGGATGAAATCGGCGACATGAGTCTGGAAGCGCAAGCAAAGGTCCTCCGCGCCTTGCAAGAAAATAAAATCAGCCGCATCGGTAGCGACAACGACATCCAGGTGGATGTCCGGGTCATCGCCGCAACGAATAAGAACCTGAAAGAAGAAATCGCCAAAGGAACTTTCCGAGAAGACCTGTACCACCGTCTGAGCGTCATCATCATCGATGTTCCCGCCTTGAAAGACCGACCGGAAGACATCCGGGAACTGGTGGAACATTTTCTGGAAACCATTTGCCAGGAAATGGGAGTCGCTTCCAAAAGCATTACGCCGGAGGCAATTGAAGCGCTTAAAGAGTGCGAATGGACTGGAAATATCCGGGAACTGCGCAACGTCGTGGAGAGATTGATTATTCTGGGCAATCCGACCATCACGGAAGAGGATGTCAGATTGTATAAATAAGCAGGGGTTCAAAAAGCGTGGCAGATAAAATACACATAGTCATCACAGGACGGCGGAACACGGGAAAAAGCTCGCTGATTAACTGCATTTTAGGACAAAACAAAGCCATTGTATCCGATATCGCCGGCACGACCACCGACCCGGTCAGAAAAAGCTATGAGCTCCCCGGTGTCGCCTCACTCGTACTGATAGACACTGCCGGCATCGACGATGAAGGAGCCATCGGAACATTACGGACCCGCAAAACGCTGGAAACAATCAAGGAGGCAGATATGGCCATTCTGGTCGTCACGAACAACCGGTTCGGCACCCACGAAGAGCAACTGGTTCGCCACTTCCAAACCTACGAACAGCCTTTTCTGATTCTCCACAACCAATCGGACCTTGTCCCTCCTTCTGTCGCATTCTGTCGGGAAATGAGAAAAAGATTCCATACCGACATCATCGCTTTTTCTACCCGGCAACCGGATTGTTCTGTCCTGTTGGACGCCATTGCCCGACTGATTGGCGCACGAAAAACGACTGCCCCGCTGGACCGGCTGATAACTCCCGGACAACGGGTGATGCTGGTCACCCCGATTGACAGCGAAGCCCCTACCGACAGAATGATTCTTCCCCAAGTTCAGATATTGAGGGACATATTGGATCACCATGGCATCGGCACCGTCCTGCAACCCGAGGAGCTTCCCGCCTTCTTTGCCGGCAATTCTCCGAAACCCGATTTGGTCATCACCGACAGCCAGGTTTTCGGGAAAGTGGCACCCCTCGTCCCCGAAGACATACCGCTTACCAGCTTCAGCATCATTCTGGCACACCAAAAAGGTCATTTTGAAAAATACCTGGAGGGTACTCCGAAAATAGAAGCATTGAAAAACAACGACCGGATTCTGATGCTCGAATCCTGCTCGCATCACGTATCCTGCGAAGACATAGGCAGGGTTAAAATCCCGAATTTACTAAGGAAATATACCGGTAAACAATTGTCATTCGATTTCGTGGCAGGATTGGACCAAATCCAACGCCCCTTTTCCGACTATGCCTTAATCGTTCAATGCGGAGGATGTATGGTAACCTCCCGGCAACTGTACAATCGCTTACAACCGGCTGTTGATGCGCAGATTCCGGTTACCAACTACGGCATGGCTATCGCCTATGTGCAAGGCATATTCAAACGAGCAACCCAAGTATTTGAAAACAAGAAATAGTTCCAGACTCCAAACGTTGTCTTATTTGTCGTCCCAGTCCATTCTTTTAAAACCTTGTCCCATGATTTCCTGGGCATTCAGAATCATGGTAAAAGCATGGGGGTCGATTTGCTGTATGGCTCTTTGAAGCGTAGTGACCTCTTTCCGGTTCACCACGGTCATAATCATCTCTTTCTCCGTCCTGTTCCACATACCGTTTACCGGCACAATGGAACCGCCTCGATGCAACTCCTCCAAGATATAGTGTCTGATTTCCTCGGTTTTCTCAGAAACGATGAAAAAAGTCTTGTCGTTTGAATACCCTCCAATCACGATATCAATCACTTTACCCATGATGAAAATGGTAATCAGGGAATAGAACGGCGTTTTCCAATCCGGAAAAGCGATAAATCCCAACACGACAATAATCAAATCGACGGTCATCTGCATCGCTCCCAAAGGCTTACGGGTCAGCTTGTGCAAAACGGCAGCCAGCACGTCGGTACCCGCACTGGAGGAACGGGTCTTAAAAATCAAACCGCCTCCGACACCGATGACCACTCCTCCGAATATACTCGCCAGCAACACCCCTTCCTTCGCCGAGTCCGGATTGTCTATCCC
>CAMWQQ010000315.1 GCA_947176455.1 uncultured Odoribacter sp.
GGGATGCGACCGGGAGCGATTTTATTAAATTTTAAGACATGGATAACGATACGCTTTCTTTTTGGGACAAGTCCGGCGGTTGGTTGCATTCCGTCATGGCGAATGCGTCGGAAGGCAGGGCGGTGAAAATGGTGTTGACGGTTGTCGTTGCCACAATCGTTTATTTTGTGTTCCGGAAATGGCTGTCCGTCGTGGTGAGGAAGATTGTGACCAGAACCAGGAATACCTGGGATGATATTTTGTACGCCCAGGGCTTTTTCGATAAACTGTCTGCCCTGATACCTCCTGTGGCGGCGTATGTGCTTTTGATGTTCATCGAGTGGGAATATAAATATGTGCTGAGGAGGTTGGTAGACATTTGGCTGGTGGTGGTCATTCTCTTTATCGTCAATTCGTTGTTGACGGCGATTAATAAGATTTACGAAAGTTATCCGATATCCCGGAATCGGCCGATTACTTTTTTCATCCAGTTGATAAAAGTTTTTCTTTATTCGGTGGCGGTCATCACGGTCATTAGCATTCTGGTCAACAAGTCCCCGGAGCATCTGATCGTGGGCTTGAGTGCTTTTGCGGCCGTGTTGTTGCTGATTTTCAAGGATTCGATTCTGGGCTTTGTGGCAGGGTTACAGCTCACTGCCAACGAGATGATTCGGATTGGCGACTGGATTCAGATGGACAAGAACAATGCCAACGGCACGGTACTGGAAATTAATCTGTACACGGTGAAGGTTCAGAATTGGGACATGACCATTTCGACCATACCTACTTATCAATTGGTGTCGGATTCGTTCACCAATTGGCGGGGTATGCGCGAGTCGGACGGTAGGCGGATTATGCGGAGCATCAATATTGATATGCATTCGGTTCATTTCCTTTCACCGGAGGAAATCCGGAAATTCACCTCTTCCGCTTTTTTGAAGGATTACATTGACCGGATGCTGGACAAGCTGGAGAAGGTCAATCAGGACAAGCAGACCGTATTGGACGAACGCAAGCTGACCAATATCGGTGTGTTCCGCTATTATATGGAAGCGTGGATTGAGGCGAATCCGAATATCAATATGAACATGACGCACATGGTGCGGCAGTTGCAGCCGGGACCGACTGGAATGCCGGTGCAGGTGTATTGTTTTTCCGCTAACAAGGATTGGGGAAGTTATGAAAAGATACAAGCGGATATTTTTGACCACATCATGGCTGTCCTGCCCGAGTTCGGGTTGCGGGTCTTTGAGTACGCTTTCCCGTCCCTCCCGGAAGCGGAGATTTAAAATTTGCCGTTGCAGAAGAGCGTATGGTTCACGTTTTTGCGTGGGAAAATCTATCCAATTTCAAAACAATTTACCACTCCTTTGGGGTGCCGTTTCGTTTTTCTTGTTTTTTTGTCGTAAATTTGGGGTGCTAAAAATGAAAAGATGGCAAAGGAAAAAGAGAAAAAGAAAAAGGTTAAGTTCTGGGAAAGGCTTCGGTATAAGTACAAGTTATCGGTAGTCAACGAAACTTCCTACGAGGAGGTTCTGAGATTCAGGTTGTCTCAACTTCATGTATTGATGGTATTTAGCGTCTGGATGGTCGTATTGGTGGTCTTGACGATTCTGTTGATCGCTTTTACGGATTTGCGGGAGTTTATCCCCGGCTATCCGGACCGGAATATGCGGACAATGATTGCGCAGAACGCCATTCGGGTGGATTCATTGGAGAGCGAGGTGATGAAGCGCGACCGTTTTTTGAATGCGATACAGTTGGTGCTGACCGGAGCGGATACCTCTTATGCACAGACGGTGCGGAAGGATCGCAAAAAGTCTGGGTATGACACGTTGCAATTCAGATTGAGCGCCCAAGAAAAGGCTTTCCGGGAGGCTGTCGAGGAGCGGGAACGGTTTGATTTGGGAGAGGGAGGCAAGGTGCAAAATGAAGGATATTTCCATTTTTTCCCGCCGGTGGAGGGAATGGTTGTCCAGCGATTTGACAAGCAGAACGGGCATTACGGGACGGATGTCGTGGCAAAAACGAGTGCAAAGGTTGCCGCCGTTATGGACGGCGTGGTGGTTTTTACGGATTGGACGGTGAAGACCGGTTATGTCATTCAGGTACAGCATGCCAATGATTTGTTGTCCGTTTACAAGCACAATTCGGTGTTGCTGAAGAAGCAGGGGGATTACGTCCGTGCCGGAGAGGTGTTGGCGGCGGTGGGAAATACCGGAGAGGAATCCAGCGGACCGCATTTGCATATTGAATTGTGGAAGGCGGGCAATCCGTTGAATCCGGAAGATTTTATCAAATTCAAGTAAAAGCTGAGGCGCGGCAGTCCTATGATGAGAAACATAGCCATATTGGGGTCCACTGGTTCGATTGGGACGCAGGCGTTGCAGGTGGTGGAGGCGAATCCGGACCGTTTCGGCGTGGAGGTGCTTACGGCGAATAATAACGTCGATTTGCTGGTGCGACAGGCATTGAAATTCAAGCCGGATTGCGTGGTGATTGCCAATGAGGAGAAATACCCCTTGGTGCGGGAGGCGTTGAAAAACGAGGATATAAAAGTGTATGCCGGGGCTGATGCAATCGCCCAGGTGGTGGCTTCTCCCCGGGTGGAGCTGGTGGTGACGGCAATGGTGGGGTATAGCGGATTGGTGCCGACCATTGAAGCGATTAAGGCGGGCAAACACATTGCCTTGGCGAACAAGGAGACCCTGGTGGTTGCCGGAGAGTTGATTAACCGACTGGTTGAAACGCACAAGGTTGCCATATTGCCGGT
>CAMWQQ010000316.1 GCA_947176455.1 uncultured Odoribacter sp.
CGAGGAAGCAATCACTTATCTGCACTAAGGATACTAGCTTTTCCCTGACAATTCCTATATGTTAGTGGAATTGATCAATTATTATCTGAACGGCGGAGAAGCCGAGAAAGCGGAAGTCTATCTGGATGCGGCCATCAAGCAGGATCCGAGCAATGCGACGTTTTACCGTGCCAAAGGAACCTTGTACGAAAAAATGCACCAGCAGGAGGATGCCAAGGCCATGTTTGAAAAGACCCTGGAACTTGACCCGACCGATTTCTATTCCCAGATTATGCTGAGCAATTATAAGCTGGACCAGGTGAATGCGCTGGCTGCGAAAGTGAACGACATTGTCGATGTCAACGAATACAACCGGGAAATAGAAAAAGTTTTTGAAGGCTACAAGTCGGTTATTCCGGATTTTGAAAAATGTCTGGAACTGAAACCGGATGACCGGAATACGATGCAAGTGCTGAAGGAATTGTATTTCAAATTGCGGGAAAGAGAACCCGGATTCTTGGATAAATACCAGGAAATGAAAGACAAACTGGATGGAGTAAAATGATTTACCAAAAGGGAGACGTGCCACTCTCCCTTTTTTGAAGATATATTATTTATCATAATATAAATTATGGGACATTATTTCAAAAGCGATAGAGGAGTGTAAAATATGGAAAATTAATACGATTTACATCGTAAAATCATTATCTTTGTCAAAATATTATTTTCTAACGGGTTTTTATCTATGCGGAATAAAGTGGTTATTGTTACTGGTGCTTCTTCGGGTATCGGTAAAGCTTTGGTTTATGAGCTGGCACGTTATGGCGCCAAAATCGTCATTGCTTCCAGAAATATGGAAGAATTGTTGAGCATTGAACAGGATTTGAAGAAAAACGGAACGGAAATTTTGGCGATTCGCACGGACGTGACCAAGGAATTGGCTTGCAAGGAACTGATAGAACAAACGTATCATCGTTTCGGGCGTATCGATGTGTTGATAAACAACGCCGGAATTTCGATGCGTGCGCTCCTTGAGGAACTGGAACTTTCCGTGATTCACAAGGTGATGGATGTCAATTTCTGGGGAACGGTTTATTGTACGAAATACGCTCTTCCCTACCTGTTGCAATCCAAAGGCAGTCTGGTAGGCGTCATTTCCATTGCCGGATTTATCGGTTTGCCCGGTCGTACCGGCTATGCGGCCAGTAAATTTGCCGTGCGCGGTTTCCTGAACACCGTGCGCATAGAAAACCGGAAAAAAGGCTTGCACGTATTGGTGGCGGCTCCGGGATTTACGGCTTCCAACATTCGGAAAAAGGCGTTGAATGCTGTCGGCAGACAGCAAGGTGAAAGTCCGCGCGATGAGAATCACATGATGTCGGCGGAAAAGTGCGCTTCTATCATTGTAAAAGGCATCCGGAAAAGAAAGAGAGAGATCATTATGACTTTCGTGGAGGGAAAATTAGCCGTATTCCTGAGCAAATGGTGGCCCAGGCTGGTGGACAAATTGAGTTACTCCCACATGGCGAAAGAACCGGACTCTCCTTTCAAATAATGGATTATGAGGTACGTTTTGATTTTTCTGTTTGGTCTGCTGTTCGTACATCCTCTTTCCGCCCAGTGGACGGATCCGACTCTGATTATCGAGCCGGTGAAACTCCCTGACGAACCGGTAAAAGGAAGGAACTCCATCCCCTCTCTCCCTGCACGTCTCCCCTTGCGTCGACTGGAGAACGGTTTCATCGAGAATGCGGCGGTGCGTTATGCCATACAGCATCTAAAACTTGAAAAATTTGACGACCCCGAAATCGACAAGGCTCTTGTCGTACTGTTGAAGTATGTCGAAAACGAGCAGCTGAGAAATCTGGTCAGTTCTCTGAAAAAATATGCGCATAGAAATGTAACGGGCCAGACACGGGCATTGCAAACCTTGCAGGAATACATTTCCAGTGACAGTGCGAAGTTTTATAAATACCACGACACCTTATCGCTGGAAGACGACGTGTATCAGAATACGGATTTGCAGACTTTCGTAAACTATCTCCGCCAAGACTCCAATTATCTCTGGTTACGCGAAGCCGACCGGGATTCCGTGTTTATGGAAGTCGCGAATCTGGGAGATCATGCCATTCATTTCTGGACCAACACGGGAAAGACCTCCTATCATCGTTTTTGGGCAAGCAATAAATTGGGAGATACAATCGGAACCTGGATTCAGGTGTTACCCGACGGAAACCGGTTGAAAATCCATGTAGACCAAGGCGTCTACCAGACTTTCGGAGTCGCCAACAAGAATGTAGACGCCCCGGAAACCTTGGACAACGCTATCGGAAAGGAATATTTTGCCATCGCCCCGGTGAAGGTCGGAGAATTGTCTCGCAGGTACTGGACCTATTATTCCGAAGTGGAAGTCGCCATAAGCCAAGGTATGTTGGCAAACTGGGCAAGCGGTGGTGAAAACTCCCTCTCCCTGCTGAGCAACCTGCGGTATTATTTGAACTACAACCGCAATAAGACAAGTTGGGAAAACTGGATGCACTACCGATTGGGATTTATGAAAAACGGCAGTGAGAACATCCGGAAAAACGAAGACCGTTTTGAAATCAACTCCAAGCTCGGACAACGTGCGTTAAAACACTGGTATTATACCGCCCAGTTCAACATGCTGACGCAATTGTTCAATTCCTACGAATATCCCAAAGACGAAGAACGCAGGTTGGTTGCCAATTTTATGAGTCCCGGCTATTTTACCCTGTCTTTGG
>CAMWQQ010000317.1 GCA_947176455.1 uncultured Odoribacter sp.
GTCCGTGAGTTGACCGTCATCGAGCAATTGCAGGAGGATGTTAAACACGTCCGGATGCGCCTTTTCGATTTCATCCAAAAGCACCACGGAATAAGGCTTGCGTCTGACTTTTTCCGTGAGCTGTCCCCCTTCCTCATACCCCACATATCCCGGAGGTGCACCCACCAGTCGGGAGACGGCAAATTTCTCCATGTATTCGCTCATATCGATACGTATCAACGAATCCGGCGTATCAAAAAGATACTGCGCCAGCACCTTCGCCAACTGGGTCTTTCCGACCCCTGTAGGTCCCAGAAAAATAAAAGAGCCGATGGGACGATCCGGGTCTTTCAATCCGGCACGATTCCGGTGAATAGCCTTCACAATTTTCTCAATGGCTTCCTGCTGACCGATTACACTATCCGCCAACTCCTTGCGCATCTGCAACAGCTTCATGCCTTCCGTCTTCGCAATACGCTTCACCGGTACGCCCGTCATCATGGCAACGACCTCCGCAACGCCTTCCTCGTCCACGACAACCCGGTTTTCCTCCAAATCTTTCTGCCATTTGTCCTTTTCCTGTTCCAACTGTGCCAGCACCTGCCGTTCCTTGTCCCGAAAAGCCGCCGCAACCTCAAAATTCTGCAGTCTTACCGCTTCTTTCTTTTTGTTCTTGACTTCCTCCGCCTCTTTTTCCAACTCCTCAATCACCGGAGGAACGACGATATTGGCTATGTGCACCCGAGAACCTGCTTCATCCAGCGCATCAATCGCCTTGTCGGGAAGAGCCCGGTCGGAAACATAACGCATGGTCAGGCGGACGCAGGCTTTGATGGCGGCATCGGTATAGCGCACGTTATGATGGTCTTCATAACGGGACTTGATATTGTTCAAGATTTCCATGGTCTCTTCAAAAGTGGTCGGTTCCACCAGTACCTTCTGGAAACGCCGCTCCAACGCCCCATCCTTTTCTATGTTCTGTCGATATTCATCCAGCGTTGTCGCCCCGATACACTGAATCTCCCCTCTGGACAAGGCGGGCTTCAGCATATTGGCGGCATCCAGGCTTCCTCCCGACCCTCCGGCACCGACAAGCGTATGAATCTCGTCAATAAACAATATGATGTTTTTATTCTTGGACAGCTCATTCAATATGGCTTTCATCCGTTCCTCAAACTGCCCCCTGTACTTCGTACCGGCAACAATGGAGGCGATGTCCAACGCCACCACCCTTTTCCCGAACAGAATCCGAGACACCTTTTTTTGGATAATGCGGATAGCCAGTCCCTCGGCAATGGCAGACTTACCTACGCCCGGCTCACCGATGAGCACCGGGTTGTTCTTTTTCCGGCGACTCAATATCTGCGCCAAGCGCTCGATTTCACGGTCGCGTCCCACAATTGGATCTAACGTGCCCTCCTCGGCGGCACGGGTGATGTCCACGCCGAAATTATCCAACACAGGGGTATCCGATTTTCCCGGACCACCCTGCTGCCGATAAGGATTATATATGGCTTCCTCTTCTATCCCCTCCTCTTCTTCGTCCGCCTCCTCGCCGAAATCCGACTGCATACGGGTTTTCTCCCTCAGCAACTGCTCCTTGAATTTATCGTAATCCACTCCCATGGACTGAAACATCTTGGTCACGAATCCCGCCTGATTTCTCAATATCGCCAACATCAGGTGTTCCGATTCCACCTCTTCATCTCCCAATTGCCAGGCTTCTTCTGCCACCCTCCGGAGAATGCTGTTGGCCGCCAGCGTGAAATCCAGTTCTTCCGGAACCACCTCGCTTTTATCCCGCTGCTTGTTCAGTTTCTGTTCTATCCGCTGCCTGACTTCATAAAAATCAACACCCAAAGCTATCAGCACGTCGATTGCCCAAGCTTGCTTCAGACGCAATATGCCCAAAAACAGATGCTCCGGCGAAATCTTAGCATTTCCTAACCTTTTTGCCTCCTCGCCTGCCAAAACCATAATTTCCCTCAACTTTTTCGTCTCGTCCTTTGCCATAAACTTCATTCATTACGGATTATCCCAAGATAAACGTCCCGGCATCTCCCAATAATCTATTTATTATAAGCCTTTTACCTCATTCGCCACATCCAATCGTTCATCTGCTAAAGGTAAAAGATTCCATTGAAAACAACATAAAAAACAAACATTATTTCAACAAATCGTAAAATGCCTCTTCGGACAAAATCTGCGTTCCCAGTTTCTCCGCCTTTTTGAGTTTGCTCCCGGCATTTTCACCGGCTAGCAAATAAGCCGTCTTCGCCGATACGGAATCGCTGACCTTTCCCCCGGCATTCAATATCAATTCCTTGAAATATTCCCGGGGGCGACTCAAAGTCCCCGTAATCACAAAAGTCATACCCTGTAACTGGTCGCTCTCCCCCGCTTTTTCTTCCATTTCTGTTTGTACGCCGTACTCCATAAGACGTTTCACAATCAGGCGGTTTTCTTCCTTTCCAAACCAGCGCAACAAACTGTTTGCCATTTGGTCGCCGATGTCCTCCACCTCTTTCAACTGCTCATACGTGGCATCCTGCAAATTCCGGAGGTTCCGGAAACTCTTCGCCAGATTGCGCGCCGCCGTCTCCCCGATATAACGAATCCCCAAGGCGTTCAGCAAAGCCGGGAAGCCTGCCGACTTGGATTTCTCAATTCCGGCAATCAAGTTGTCCACCGATTTCTCCTGCAAACGATACACGTTCAAGGTATTCAGTTTCCGCACCAGTTTCTCGTTATGCC
>CAMWQQ010000318.1 GCA_947176455.1 uncultured Odoribacter sp.
TCGACATTTCCGTCAACACCGTCAAATCACTGCTTGCCGCCGGTCTGAAACGCCTGCGCGAACAGTTCCCGAAAGAATACCTGGTGCTCCTTTTTATCGCCAGTGGCTATTCCCCGGCATTTCCCACCACCTCCAAGCTATGATTCCATTCTTCCATTGCCACCAATGACTAATCCTAACCCCGCAGAAAACAAAAGGCGAGGTTGTTGAACCTCGCCTTTCATAGCAATTGAATAATCTATGTTATTCATATATAATTTTAATAGTTTTACTCACGAGGTAATCTTCTTCTAAATAATACTCGTACGTTATTTCTGAGACATAGTCCTTATAAATATCACTATATACATAATCAACCTCGTGCTTAGCATTTTCTCCATCAGTTATATGTGAAGGAAGATTCTCTGAACGATTTCCGCAGATATTTAACATATGAGGAATCATATCAAAATGATAATCCCAGCCTTCAAATAACTCATCACCAAGTATCATGTATTTTGATATAAAGATGATATCAACAAGATAGAGATTGTTTTTTAATTCAGGCTTATTGTATTCAAATGGCATACTATTATAGGCATCTCCTAATTTAATTAAGTTTTTATTCTCATACTCATATGGGATTTCATAATATCCGCCGTATGTTAAATATTCATCGTCTTCATCATAAGACCACTCATAATCATCTCCAAGTACATTGTTGCTGTAAACAACCTTGCCATTCTGCAAACTGAGGTTAAATGTGGCATCACCTGTAATATTAATTAACTCGTCGCTTGTATATTCTATATTGTATGTCTGGAGTTCATCAGGAGCCTCAGTTGAATACAAACCTATACTGCTGATTTGGTTCTTTTGGTTATATGTGAAAGTATACGTTTTAAAATCAGCTACAATCTCTTTTACCCGGAGAGCACGTGTCGGAGCGGTCACCTTCATGTTGGGTGAAAGTTCCCATTCTTTTCCGTTTTGTTTCAAGATTACTTTGTAATCTCCGGGTTCAAAATTGTAAGGAAGCATGAAGTTTGCTTCTGTTTCAGTGAAAGTGGCGACAATTTCTATATTTCCTAATACCAATAGTGCTGTTTCTGCAAACCCTTTACCGGTAATTGTCACTTCATCTCCGGCGGCTACCGGACTTGGCACTACAACATCCGTTACAGGACATTCTTCATCAATTCCTCCATCTTTCTTTTCATCGTCATCATCCGAACAAGCGCTGAATGCGCATACACTGCAAATCACAAGCAGCATCAACCAAATTTTCTTCATAGTCGTATGTTTAAAAATTAATACAATAGATAGACAATAAAAATAAAAAATGGGTGAGTGATTTTCAATTTTTTTTGCAACACCTTCTCTTTTTCTCAAAAAACAACGGCAAGAAACGCCTTGGATTTATTCCCGCTTTTCTCCGTCTTCCATTCACGATCCATATAGCGTGTAAAAACACACGAAATAACATCCATTTCTTCCAACTATATGAAAAAGGGCCGTCCACTATCAAGTAGACAGCCCTGTCGATACGGAAGTTACGGTAATTAATTTTCTACCCGAGGCAAAGTCGCTTTGTATTCATCGAATTTTTGACGGAATCTATTACCGGTCGCCTGAATATCCCAATTATATGTTTTCATAAAATTGATGAAAATCTCATACTTCTTGGTACGAATCCTATTATTATCCAAATATTGTTCTCGGATATTCTCATAAGACTCCGTTGCCACCAGTTGAATCCATTCTCCAAAATCCGCACGGAATGACCGGGAACCGCCAGCAGTAATAAATCCACCGTTTTCTGCCAGTTCCTCCATTGCCTTATCGTATTTTTCTTCATCGTGATCGCTATAATAATCATCACGAATCCGATCATAGGCCGCACCATTATCATAAGCTCTACCCGCCGCACCGAATTCAGGCAAAAAGTCTTCTTCCATACGCGAAGTAATCATTTCACTCAAATATCCCCACACTTTTGTTGTCAACACAGAATCTTGATAATAGTGATTCTCCAAATCAGTGACTTCCATACACCCTTCAGCCTGGTTCGGCCAACAGATCACCAAACGACTACGTCCCACTTTTGCAAAATCAGAAGCCCAGAAACTTCTTCCATAAGTTTTTACAAAGAAGAATTCCAATGGGAAATAAGACTTGACAAATTGTTCCGAAACATTGCCCAACAAGGTTTTCACCCAGATACAAGGTTGGTCAACTATTTCTTCATCCATATTTGTCGCCCCGAAATTTTTTATCATCGCATCTTCCGCAATAATAGCGTTTGTCAATTGGTCTATGTAATCAAAGTGCGTCCTTACCCAGACACCGTATTGATTGTAAATATCCTTTACCATCGGTTCTGCATCCTCGCCCGGAGAAAACAATTTTTCCAGCCCCAGATCTTCCGTAGCCACCGGATCGGTTTCCTTGTCACACGCTGAAAAACTGATGCTAACGACCAGCAAGGCTAACATTATATTTCTTATTTTCATCACTTTCCATTTAAATATTCAACATTCAATCAGTCTCTCGGATTCAGTTCAATGTTCGGGCTATTTACCTGCTCCGATTCCGGAATCTGCAGAACATATCGCAAATCTCCCTGTTTCAGGTTGTACACCAAACCGTTTTCATAAACATGAGTCTGTGCCGGTTTGCCAAGACGCCGCAAATCAACCCACCGTACTCCACCATCGAAAGCCAGTTCGACACGTCGTTCGTCCAAAAC
>CAMWQQ010000319.1 GCA_947176455.1 uncultured Odoribacter sp.
GTCCGCAGTTGCCAAGCGTCATAGCATTCGATGCGATGCCAGAAGTCGGGCGGGGTTCCACGGTCAAAGGCACGCTCACTTCCCGCTGACATCCCAGTTCATTCGTTCTCACCACGCAAATCAACCGCCCGTTCGTAACGCCATTAGGATAATTAGCAAACGTATCCCGGTGAACGCTCATATAAGAAGAAGTGTAGGCCGGATTCGTATAAAATGCCGGCAATGCCTTCCGATTCGCTCCGTTGCTGCTGGGACTCCAATACCACGTAAAAGTCGATGGCACAATTGACTCCACCAAAACCCCTTTGACGTGGTTGCTTTTATTCAAGACTTCGTCTTTGTCTCGGGTAAACGGCCGATTGGTACCCACCCGCAAGGTAACGGTACCCGATTCCGAATACTGGGTAGGCGTGTACACCCTTCTTTTAAAAGAATAATTCCGATACGAAGCAGAATAATGGTCCAAATCAGTTTTGTTCAAGATCAAATCCCTGCCATTCTTTCCCTCCATCATCGTCCAGATGCCGTTCCCCGGCGTCGAATACCAGACATAACGGATTTGACCCGTAGGCACCATTCCATCCGTGCGCGGATCGGAACCCGTGATTTTATACGTATAACTCTCAAGTCCCGAACAAATCGTATCCACACTCAAACCGTTCTCCCCCTGTATTCTGGTGGCGGGATAATACTCCGCATTACCCGTCTGGTAAGACGTCACACTATGTCCCAAACGGAAAGTCACCGTACTGTCCTTTCGGTTCAAAGAAGTCGCCACATAACTGCTCGTCTCCTCTCGGTCGCCCAGACGAGCCCGACTGCTCTCGGAACGGAAATGCCCGCCCCGTAAAATCAAGGAACTGGCAAACAAATCGGTATTGGCTTGATTCCCACACCAATAATCATTCAATGCGGTATGCATCTCTCCGGAGGACAACGTCCCTCTTCCGTGAGAAGGCAATTCCTGGCTCAGCAACACTTTGCCCGGTTCGGCACGGTAATAAATCTCCGCCAAATTGCCGCTCAATTCCATCACCCCGTAATAGCCGGCACCCGAATTGGCTGCCGACACATCGGTACCGGCGGCAAAAGAGCCCGAACGTACCGGACCCGCCACCTTGTTGCCCGTATTGATATTCGCTCCGGCAAGCTTCTCCGAAGCCATTCCGTTGCCACTGATCGTACTGCTGGAAGGCAGTTTTACCGTCGCATTTCCCCACGCATACGAATTCAAGGCATACAGAGGCACCTTGCCACTCAAAGAGTCTATCGTCTGTCGCCCCATCTTTTCGTATTCCAGTTCACTCATCGGACGCAACCCGCTCCACGAGGCGTAGGCAAGCATATCTTTGGGGCTCAGGTAATTACATGCGATGCTCTCGCCATCGTCCTGCTGATTGTACAGATTGCTCGGATTCAGGTTGCAGGCAAACGCAAAACGGTTGTCCTGCATTGCCCCCACCACGATTCCGTTGCGGCAGGACGCCTGCTTGTGGCTTGCGCCGTACACATAATCGCCCATACTCAGGTCATCGAGCGCGTCGCCGATGGTTCGCAACCGCTGCTCGGCAGCCGTCAATTTGTTCAGGAAATCCACGTATTGCCGCTGGGAAATCTCGTACTTCATAGCGTAAAACCCTTCAAACCCCGCAGCATAATACGCATAGCGATTACTCACGTTTCCCACCGTGCCGGAATAACTCTTTCCATCCACGGATAATTGATTCCAGCCCGTACCGAAAGTAAACGTGTTGGCATCCCCATCTATCACATAGGAATCATCCGTCAACTGCGACAAATCCTTGTCCGTCATGGAAAACGAACGCACTTGAGCCCGTCTGCCATTGGTCGCCATATTGAACTGCACCCGATAATATCGGAAAGATTTCGTATTCAACTGATTGTTTGTCGTCAACACCGGCTGCGCACTGATAATCGGATAAGTTTGCGCCGAAGGCCAACATCGCTGAGTATTCGTAAAAGTAGCCAATGATGTCTGAGAGTATCTGGAACCGTTCTTCGTCAAACCAATCAACTCCCAGCCAACCACATCCTCGTTGATCAGTTCCAGGGCGACATACCTGATCGTCTTCTCTGACTTCAAGTCCAGCATAATATAAGGCAATTCCTGCCCGTTCTTCGTTTCCACCGATATCCAATAATTGGTACCAGTCGAATTATCGTGGTTGCAAAGAGCAGTCGGGTCATTGTATTCATAATTCGGATCGAAAGCAAGCGGGTCTGAGTTCATCCAATCCCTGGTCATCAATGTTTCGGAAGTCACCAAATCCCAAGCGGGTAAAATTTGCCGCGCTCTTTTTTTGAACGTGTTGTTGGACGCCAAATCCCCGGGACGGAAAGGACCTTTGGGGATGTACACCATCTCGATGGCGAACGCCTCGTATTGCAAGCCGTTCACAAAATCCGAACGCGTCAGCCCCTGGGCTCCGTAATTCCATTCCAGTTCCAACTCCACTTTGGAAGTTCCGTTACCTTTCTTGTTCCGGTAAATGAAGATGCCAATGGAATTGTCCGAACCGCCAGCCGGATTCTTCGCCATAAAATAATCGTAACCGTTGGAAAGCACATGGAAGTTGTCCCGCAACAACACGTGCGACCAGGCAATGTCCGTCACCCGCTTGCTTTTCAGGAAAACATACACCGCATCCCAGTTCTGGTTGTCGCGCCACGAATTCTCCCATTCCACCGTCATGT
>CAMWQQ010000320.1 GCA_947176455.1 uncultured Odoribacter sp.
GCGAGGGAGATTTTGGATGACAAGGCGACGCGTGTCACGGACACCAACCGGGAAAACATTGAGAAAATCCTTCAGCCCTTGAACAAGGACATTGCGGAATTTCGCAAGAAGGTGGATGAAGCCTACCATAAGGAATCGACGGAACGCACCGTGCTGGAACGCAGGATAGCGGAACTGGTGCAATTGAACAATCAAATCCGGGTGGATGCCGCCAATCTGACGAATGCCTTGAAAGGGAACGCCAAGACGCAGGGTGACTGGGGGGAAATGATTCTGGAGCGGATTCTGGAAAATTCCGGTTTGACCAAGGGCAGGGAGTATTTTGTGCAGGAGACCCTGCGGGATGATGCCAATCGGGTGATACACGGAGAAAACGGCAATTTGATGCGTCCGGATGTGATGATTGTTTATCCGGATAACCGGAAAGTCATCGTCGATTCGAAAGTGTCCTTGACCGCCTATGTGAATTATTGTAATGCGGAGACGGATGCGGAGCGCGATTTTGCCTTGAAAGCGCATATCCAGTCCATTCGGAAGCACATTGACGAATTGTCGGGAAAGAATTATTGTGGCTGGGCGGACGGTACGCTTGACTTCGTGATGATGTTCATTCCCAACGAGGCTTCTTATGTTTTGGCGATGCAGACGGATTCGGCTTTGTGGAGCGAGGCGTATGGGAAACGGGTGTTGTTGCTCAGCCCTGCCAATCTGATTGTTTCCCTGAAACTTACGGCGGACTTGTGGAGTCGGGAGTACCAGAACCGAAATGCCTTGGAAATTGCGGATCGTGGGGCGAAATTGTACGATAAATGCGTTGCGTTTTTGGAAAGTTTCACTACCATCGGCGATAGCATACGGAAGACGGAGGAGGTTTACGAGCAGGCTTTCAACCGTTTGAAGAACGGAAGCGGCAACCTGATATCGCAGACGATGAAATTGAAGGAATTGGGCATCAAGTCCAAGAAAGGAAGCAAGGAAATTCCGAAGGAATTGACTGATGGAGCGGAGGAGGAGGTTACTCCCGTAGTTTCGGAATGACGAGGTGTGATTAAAAGACCCTGAATATGGATGTATTGAAGGCAGAGTTTGTAGTCAGCAATTCGACGGTGGACAAGTGTCCGGCGCCCGACCGGCATGAGTATGCCTTTATCGGACGTTCCAATGTGGGAAAGTCTTCTTTGATTAATATGCTGACCAACAACAAGAATCTGGCGAAGACTGCGGCAAAGCCCGGTAAGACCCAGTTAATCAATCATTTTCTGATAAACGATTCCTGGTATATGGTGGATTTGCCGGGCTACGGGTATGCCCGGATTTCGGAAACCCATCGTCAGGCGTTTGAGAAAATGATTCGAGATTATATCCTGAAACGTGAAAATCTGGTCTGTCTCTTTGTGCTGGTAGACAGCCGGCACGAGCCTTTGCGAATCGATTTGGAGTTTATGGAATGGTTGGGAGAAAACGGAGTGCCTTTTGTCATGGTGTTTACGAAAGCCGACAAGCTCACCGCCAATCAACGAATCAAGTGCATCGACAAATATCACGAGGCGATGCTGGACACGTGGGAAACCACGCCCATGGCGTTTATGACTTCGTCGGAAAAGCGGTTGGGACGAGAGGAATTATTGGATTATATCGATGAATTGAATACGAGCGTGAAGTTGTAACGATTGGATGCCATGGTTGTTTTTCCGAATGCAAAAATAAATATAGGGCTTTTCGTGACCCGGAAAAGGTCGGACGGTTTTCACCAGTTGGAAACGGTCTTTTATCCCATCGGCTTGTCTGACATATTGGAAGTTGTGGAGGGCGAGGGAGTATCTGGAGAGTATGTTTTCCGCAACACAGGCATAGATGTAGAGTGCGAGCCTGAAAAAAACTTGATAGTCAAGGCTTACCGTCTGTTGGCGGACGCTTGTCATCTGCCTGCCGTGAACATCCATTTGCACAAGGTGATACCTTTCGGTGCCGGGTTGGGTGGCGGTTCCGCGGATGCGGTGTTTATGCTGAAAGCCTTGAACGAATATTTTGAGTTGCGCCTGCCGGAACAACGGTTGACGGAATTGGCAGTCTCTTTGGGTAGCGATTGCACTTTTTTTGTCCGGAATCAGCCGGCATTTGCCACCGGAAAGGGGGAGTTGCTGGAAGAACTAGACTTCTCCTTGGCGGATTATCGGCTTGTGCTTGTAAAGCCTGCCGTCGGGGTATCCACGCCTGAGGCGTATGCCGGAATCGTACCCCGTCCGGCACCCGTCGATTTGCGGGAAATCGGGAAATGGGCAGTCGGGGATTGGAAAGAAAGGGTGCATAACGATTTTGAGCGGACGGTTTTTGTGAAACATCCCCGGATTGCCGCTTTGAAGCAGGAGTTGTACGATGCCGGTGCATTGTATGCTTCCATGACGGGCAGCGGTTCTGCCGTGTATGGTATTTTTGAAAAGGGTAGTGAGATAAAATTAGCCTGTCCGGACTGTTTTGTCTGGCAGGAAAATCAGGATTGATATATTGAAACGATAAAAAAAGTTGAATATGAAAGAAAATCTGACAGTTATATTGATAGGAGTTGTTGCCGGTTTTATCGGCATCTTGCCTTTGTTGCAGAAAAAGGCGGACAAGTATTCCTATTTTGCGGCTTTTGCGTTGTTTTTTATGATGCCTTACATCGTATTCCATTTCAGTCTGTCGTGGGCGCACTGGTGGTGG
>CAMWQQ010000321.1 GCA_947176455.1 uncultured Odoribacter sp.
ATCAATATCCGATGCCGGACGATGAAATCGCCTTAGGCGGACGAATTGAACAAAAATGAAATGTTTCACACAAAACAAAGAATCTATGTCAAATAAAATATATACAAAATTTATGCTTCTGCTGGCAAGCTTCGGTTTGTTGTTCAGCGGATGTGAAAAATCCGATTTGATGCCTTATACAGGAGGGAATACGGTCGGCTTCTGGGTCCATTCAATTAATCATTCATTCTACGGAGAAGGAGTGGAAACCCTGCCGGTAGACACCGTGGAACTGGATCTGGCAATAACAGGCAATATCGTGGATTACGACCGTTACGTGGACGGCACATTCATCCCAGACATCGCAGGTACGGAAGAAAAAGACTTAAAGAATACAGCCGTGGAAGGGAAAGACTATAAAATTCTGGGAGGTATCGTGAAAGCCAACGAAGAATACGGTAAATTCAGAGTGGAGGTCTACAATCAGGATGCACTGAAAGACAAGGAACTGAAACTCAACCTAGCTATCAAGGAAAACAAAGACTTTTCCGCAGGCTTGGGCGAAAATCGTTCCATTGTCATTACTTGGAGCCAAAAAGTAATGCGTCCGGCAACCTGGAACGCCATGCGCTTCTTCTTCTGTTCCACTTACAGTACTCAAGTATATAGAATTTTTATGCAAGTAACCGGCTTAAAGGAATTTTATTACTACGAAGGCATTGTTTCCGTAGATGAAGCCTACGTTATGGGACGCAATTTCGGAAATGTAGTCCGCGCTTATGAAAAAGAGCATGGCACTCCAATGTTGCACGACGACGGAACCGGCATCGGCACTCCGATTATACCTCTTCACTAATCTTAATAAGATACCATCATGAACAGACTGAACAACCTATTTTACGTCACGGCATTGCTACTTTGCTTGTCGTACGCATGTTCCTATGAGGACAAAACGACCTACGCCGGCGAACCGCTTCCGGACATCGTCATTGACACGACAGGCATACCCGTCACGCACGTCATTACCCGCGAAGATACGCTGATTATCAAACCGGTTGTTTCCAAAGCAGGCCTGTCCAAAGACCAATTTGACTTTGAATGGCGTCTGACGCTCAAGCCCGGAGAAGATTTCTCCCTGTCAAAAGTCATCGGCACTGAAGAGGAATTGAAATATTACGTGGAAGACATTCCTGATGCCTCTACTTACGGATTGTGGTATCGGGTAAAGGACAAGACAAATGATTTAATGGAAAGCATCCTGTGGAAAGTACAAGTCGATGCCAGTTCTGGCCAAGGATTGGTGGTTGCCTGTACGCAAGACGGAAAAACCACCGATTTCTCTATCGTGCAGGACTCCTTGTTTACCTACCAATACAGGGACAAGGAAACCCTGCAAACAAAGGCTACTTCTTACCGGCATCACATGTACTCCAAACAAAACGGCAAGACCTTTGACGGAGTCGTACAATGGATGTTCGCCCAAGCACGCTATATGGACGGCCGCCTAACCTATATGCTCCACGGTGCCTCCCGTCACAATGTTTTCCGCATCAACACATTAGACTACAGCATCCTCTTGGAAGGAAAAGAAAACTTCTACGACCCGTTCGTGGAAATCAATGTTGACTATTATGGCTTAGTGGGAGGATATTACGCCGTTTTATCCAACGGAGGGCGTATTTACGGCCTCCAAACAGAACGCAATACAGCAACGGTATTCAATAAATTCGGTTTGGATGTTCCCGGTGACTACACCAGCAACGGTTGCATTTCGGAATACTCAAATTTTGCCTGGTTCGACCCGGAAAAGGGAACCTTCTTCACCACAAGCGGATACATCAGTTCCTACTCGACAGTATCCAAATTCACGAATCCCGCTAGCGGAGCAATCGAAGGATTCAATATGGAAGATATGAAGGGCTATACACTGCTGGCTGGTGGAGATACCCGGCAAGACCATTGTTTCATATTGGAAAAAGAAGGAAGAATCGGTTTATATGCTTTAACCAAGAGCTATTATGCACCTTTTAATCCGCGTTTATATATGGACGTGACAGAAGCGCCCGGGATAGAACGTGCGACTTCCTTTGCCTTCAATTCCTCTGAAGATGTTGTTTATTACGTAGCCGACAATATCGTCCGGGCAATCATTTATTCCGGTCGCCAGCCCCAATACAAGGAACTCTACAATCCGGGAGAAAAGGTTGAATTCATCAGGATATTGAAAAAGACAGGCAGCAAATTCGTACCGTTCGTCAACAAATGCCTGTTGGTGGTCACGGGCAGCGAAAACAGCAAAATCCACGCCTTGAAATTAGGAACGACCAATACGGCAGAATATACAGAAGTCACCGTATTCGACGATTTCCAAGGACGAATCACCGCCGTTGCGGTACAAGATTAAACGCCCCCTCTTGATTTAGAGGAAAAGCTGTCCAACAATGACGTGAATCCTGAAAGTCTTTTGTCTGGCTTTCAGGATTCATTTTTTGCTGGCATCTTGCCACCTGCCGACTTTTAGAAAATGTTTACAAAATTTTGATTTGCGAAATAAAAGTTGTATGTTTGACTTATTCCTAACAAAAACACAAAACAATATGAACAAACTTTGGAAAAATAAATCGCTTTGGATTTGCTTGTGCTTCGTCGGCTTGTGCTGTTTGGGCGTATTCACGTGGCTTTCCTATGCTTCCCACAAGAATCACTGGGAAGTATATACG
>CAMWQQ010000322.1 GCA_947176455.1 uncultured Odoribacter sp.
AGAAGTGCAACAGCGTCAGCCGTCCTTTGCTCTCTTCCGGAGCCCGGTTGACCCACTTCGCATCCGTGATGACGGGGGCTTTTTTGCCCATTAGCCGCGGCGGGCGAAGGGCGTTGATTTCATTCTCCTCGGCGACCGTCCTCCCGGAAACGGGCGCACTCTCCTGCTGACGGGTGGCATTCCTCTTGCACGACGTTGCCCACAAGGCACTCATCACCACCACCCACAATAAAGTAAACTTCATCTTTTAAATTTGGGTTATTATTGAACATCCCGCACGTAACGCACGGATAACATTTTTCCTTTGTCAATCAAAATACGGGCAACCTTGTTGGACTTATAGCTGATTTGACGGCAATAAGCCATCGTGCCTTCCGCATTTTGCGTCGATGTCCAGTAAAAGCCATAAACATACGGGAAATAGGGCGTAAAACCGGTAAAGTAATCATCTTCCCCCATTCCGCCGTTGCGCATATTGAGACGCGTGCCCTCCTGCTGCTGCATCAGTTCTCCCACAGGGGCGCCCCGCCAGTTGTCGCTGGCTGCTTCGCTTGCCGACATCCCCAGTTCCCTTTCCAGGTTCTGCCAGTCCTCGTCTGTCGGCAGACGCCACCCCTTCGGAGCGGAGGCAATGGCGGTCTCGTATTCGTACAGCCGTCCGAATGTTTGCAGGTTCTTTTTGATTTCCAGTTCCTTGTCAATGGGGTTGCGCTCTTCCTCGTGGGTGACACCGCTGCCGCTCAAGGTCTCTACGGCGAAATTCTCCGTCATCCATTCCAGATTGCCATAACGCGCATAAGGATATTTATTGCCGGAAGCGTCCACATACACTCCCTGGTAGTCCGGGGTCACCACCGGCAGCTTGTCGTCGTCCGAACACGCCTGCCACATTGTCGCCAATAGGCTTAAACACAAAATCATCCGTTTCATCGTCATCTCTTTTTTCGTGAAAAATCAATTGATGTTAAAACCTAAATCAATCACCGTCTTTTTCAATAGCCTGAATTTCTCCTGCACTATGGGATATTCGGCATATTTCGCCATAAATTCCTCTTCTTGACCGAGCAACAAATCATCCAGGAACACCTTCAGGTCGGCCGTTTTGCTCTGCACCCAATAAGTCGGAAATTCCTCTCCGACACCGTGGCTTTCCTCGAAAGCGAGAATACCGGTCCGCGAGATAAAATCATACTCGTCTGCAAAGTCACCCGTCCAGTCTTGGCCATAATACGTGTCCCCCGGTGCATAGAAATCCTTCAACACGGTGGTAGTCAACTGTTTGTCCAGCAAGCGGCGCAGAAACTTGTTTTTCATTGTCTCTTTGTCTTTCAATAATGCGTCAATGGACATCAGTATGGCACGCTCACCGATGTAATAAGTTTCTACGGAATTCGGACCAGACCAGTAACCGTTGGGTTCTCCCTCTTCAATCATATAGGTATAAGTCATAAAATCCTTTACCAATAGAAACGAATAGGGGTGATAACGCTTATCCATTGCGGAGAGAATGTCTTTTTTCACAATCTCTGCCGCTTGCCGTGCCTGCTGGACATTCGTCGAATAATTAAAAACGAATTTCCATTGCACGGAACTGGTCACCCCGTATGGCAAATCAAGCAATTCCATTGAATACAGCGGATTCCCGTATCGGTCGGTACCCGTGTATTCATATTTCAACGTATCGTTAAACAGCAGATAACATCCCGTCTCGGCATAAAACTCCCGGCGGAGCTGGGAATATTCGTCCGTAGCGGCGGCATCCGGATAAAAAGGGTTGGGAACGGCCGCTTCCGGCGTGATGTCATCCTCTTTCCTGCAGGCAACGGCTGCCGATAACAGCAACCCCAGCCACATATATCGTCCAATATTTCTCATAACTCTCTTTTTAAGCATTGATTACCATCTTGTCACCGAAATCGGAACGCGTTCGTTTCGCGGATTCGGCGTCAATTCTTCATATTGAAGCACCTCATACGGTATCTGCAACGTCCACGCCGGGTCGCCAGCCGACAGTTCATAGGTGGAAGTAGAGCTCATTTCATACATATCCTCCCGAACGGAATAAGTATTTTGAATGGATCCCTTGAAGGGTGCTTTCTCGCACACCGTATAGCGACGCAAGTCAAACCAGCGGTGTCCCTCGAAACAAAGTTCCCGCCGCCGTTCATTGCGAATCTCTTGAATCAGGGCGTCCCCGGCAAGCGTCGTTGCCTGCCACTGGCTTCTTTGTATTCGGTTCTTGCGCAATTCATCCAACGCCTTCCGGGCATTTCCCTCGTGGGATCCGCCCAGACAGGCCTCCGCTTCCGCCAGATTCAGCCACGCCTCCGCCGTGCGGAACACGTAAATCTCCGACACGTTGGCGTTTTGTCTGCTTTCCTGTGGCACGTATTTGTTGCAATCCCACACCTCGTTGTCACTGCCGAGGTAGGTGATGTAAAACACTTTTCGCAAGTCCCCGTTCGAGAACATTTCCTGCAATCCCTTGGAGACACTGATTCCGCTAAATTGGTCGTTCAACATCTGCGGAATATAATTGCCGCCCATAGAGAAAATCACTTCCGGCGACTCCCGGTCCACAAATCCCCGACTGCCGTTAAACGTGTTCATATCCGTCAAATCCGACTGCAAATCGAGGCACAATTGCGCATATTCAGCAGCCTTCTCCCAATTCTGCATATACAGGTA
>CAMWQQ010000323.1 GCA_947176455.1 uncultured Odoribacter sp.
GCTTTCTTCCGCGTATTCGGCGGAGCGAACGGTGGCTACGGAACCGGCATCCAGGGTATGGTGGAATCCGGCGACCGCTGGGAGGACGAATCGGAAATCGCTTCGGTCTACCTGAACAATATGGGGGCTTTCTACGGAAACGAGAAAAACTGGGAGACTTTCCGGAAATATGCTTTCGAGGCGGCGCTGACCCGCACGGACGTGGTGGTACAGCCCCGGCAGAGCAACACCTGGGGCGCCCTGAGCCTTGACCACGTGTACGAGTTTATGGGGGGAATGAACCTTGCCGTGCGCAACGTGACCGGCAAAGACCCAGACGCCTATTTCAGCGACTACCGTAACCGCAACAACAACCGGATGCAGGAACTGAAAGAGTCTATCGGCGTGGAGTCGCGTACCACAATACTGAATCCCGCCTACATCCGCGAGAAGATGAAAGGCGAGGCATCCTCCGCGGGAACATTTGCGGAGGCAATCCGCAACACCTACGGGTGGAACGTGATGAAGCCACAAGCGGTCGACAAGGAATTGTGGGACGACATATACGACGTGTACGTCAAGGATAAATTCGATTTGGGCGTACAGAAATACTTTGAACAGCAGAATCCGGCAGCGTTGGAGGAAATGACGGCGGTAATGCTCGAAACCGTCCGCAAGGGAATGTGGAAAGCCAGCGAGCAGCAGATTGCCGAACTGGCGCGCCTGCATACCGAGTTGCTGAACAAATACCGTCCTTCCTGTTCGGGTTTCGTCTGCGACAATGCGAAACTGCGTGACTTCATCGCTTCGAAAACCGACCCGACCACCGCGGCGCAATACAAAGAAAGCATTGCCAAAATCCGCGAGTCTGCCGTGAACGACAAAGGTGTGGTGATGAAAAAAGAGGAATTGAACCGGACGCCGGAATCGCACAAGACGCAGGTCGGCGCACCGTGGATTGGCACCGGGGTGGTGATTGCATTGGTAGGACTGGTGTTGCTGATGCGGAGAAGACGGAGAAACCGGGAATAAAATCGGAGGCAGACCAATGGATACGATTATCTGGATATTGATATTGTTGACGGCTTTCAACTTTTTGTTGAAACAGACTTTTTGGCCGATGAAAGGCGTTTGCTTGGCGACGGTGGCGGGAGCAGTGTTTGTCGTGCTGACGTGGCCGTATGCCATAGAACAGTCCAAGACGCAGATTACCGACTGGCTGTCTGATTCCGCGCTGATGCTGGACATCGCCGTGGTGCTGACGGTCGAAGTGGCGTTACAAATGGCATTCTGTCTGCTGACCGTCCACACGATGAACGTCTCCCCCGTCAAAAGGCGGATACGGCTGGCGTGGAAAGCGCTCTACTGGTTTCCCGGACTACTGATATTCCCGGTCCTGTTTTTCAGTCTGACGCAACTGATATTTGCCTTACCGGGCATTCCTTTTCAGCAGGTGGCGTGGGGATTCGGAGGCGTGGTGCTGGTCGTGGTGCCGGCAGGTCGCTTGCTGGTGAAATGGCTGGTGCCGGAGGAAGATCTGCGCTTGGAACTGCTGTTCCTGACTAATGCGCTGGTGGCGATATTGGGTGTCATTGCGACGGTCAACGGCCGTACCGCCATAGAGGGCACGGCGACGGTGGACTGGACGGCGCTTGCCGGCTGTGCGGGCATCTTTGTCGCAGGAGCGTTTATCGGACTGCTGTGGCGCAAATGGAGAGGAAAACGAATCTGAAAGTTGAATATTTTAAATGATAACGCAATATGAATACGATTTCTGACATTATGTTTTGGATTTCAACGGGACTGCTCGTTCCCGTTGTGGTATTGTTGATAGCCCTGTTCTTTCGGGCACTGCTTCTGGTCGGGAGCTTCTTCGGACAATATATGGCGATTCGGAAGACGGACAAAATCATCCGGGAGCAAATGGAAGGACTGACGCCTGACAAGGTTGACGAACTGGCAGAAAAACTGCCCGCGAAGACTACGTCTTTGGTCGTGGTTTATATGCGTCGCATACTGGAGGAACGGCATAGTAGCGCACAGGTGCAACGCTTGCTTGCCAACTTTGAGATAGCCGCTGACAAAGATTTGGCGACCTCCAAGACGCTGACCAAACTGGGACCTATTTTAGGCTTAATGGGTACGCTGATACCTATGGGACCTGCCCTTGTGGGACTTTCCACCGGTGATATCGCCTCAATGGCTTACAATATGCAGGTGGCATTCGCTACTACCGTCATCGGTCTGTTTGCCGGGGCAATTGGTTTCCTCACCCAGCAGGTAAAACAGCGCTGGTATCTGCAGGATATGACCAACCTGGAGTTCCTCGCTGCATTGTTGAACGAAAAACACACCCGGGAATGAGACGTAATCTGTTGAGAAAAGAGGAGGACAGCGACCCGATAAGCGTCGTGTCCAACCTCTTCGACGTGGCAATGGTCTTTGCCGTAGCGTTAATGGTGGCGTTGGTCACCCGCTATAATATGACCGAAATGCTTTCCAAAGAGGACTTCACCATGGTGAAAAACCCCGGCAAGGAAAATATGGAAATCATCACCAAGGAAGGCGAGAAAATCAACCGCTACACCCCTTCCGAAGACCAGCAGACCTCCGGCAAGCGTGGCAAAAAAGTCGGCATCGCCTACGAACTGGAAAACGGGGAAATCATTTACGTGCCGGAATAACGAATTCTTCCATATTTTCCGGAT
>CAMWQQ010000324.1 GCA_947176455.1 uncultured Odoribacter sp.
AAGATGGACCGGGAATCTCTCAGAGCGATATTCTTGTAATCAATAAGACCGACCTTGCGCCATACGTCAATGCAAGCATTGAGGTGATGGATCATTACTCAAAACTGATGCGCCCCGGCAAACCGTTTCTGTTCACCAATTGCATGACGGGCGAAGGCATTCTGGAACTGGCAGAGCTGATTCAGGAGATGGCGCTTTTTGACCGAATACCTCACAAAGCGACGAAATGATGAGCGATTTTACCCATTGCAAGGAACTGAGACCTTATCAGTCGCCCACGCCGGCGATGCGAGCGGGAGCACCCGGCAAATACGGCATGTTGGATTTGGTCTTTGAACTCGACGGCAACCGCAAGTCCATCATGCGACACTGGGACAGACGCGCTCCC
Source organism: uncultured Odoribacter sp. (assembly GCA_947176455.1). GTDB lineage: Bacteria > Bacteroidota > Bacteroidia > Bacteroidales > Marinifilaceae > Odoribacter. The sequence continues at coordinate 389 of CAMWQQ010000324.1, forward strand.
TTAATCGTGCAACAGGAGTTGTATTTCGATGAAGGCATGCCCGAAATGCCCTGCGTGTATATTCTTTCGGCAGGCGGTCCCAACGTCGACGGCGACCGCTACGAAAACCGCTTCACCGTAAGAAAGGACGCCTATGCCTTTATCTCCACCGGAGCGGCAACGAAAATCGCCGAGATGATTTACAATTTCTCGGGACTGAAACAGACTTTCGTATTGGAGGAGAATGCTTACCTGGAATACATTCCCGAAGCCACGATACCGTGCCGAAACAGCCGTTACGTCACCGATACGGAAATCACCATCCACCCGACAGCCACCTTGTTTTATTCGGAAATCTACACCGGAGGGAGGAAATACTATGACAACGGAGAACTTTTCGTCTACGACCTGTTGTCCGTCCACACCTGCGCCCGCCGCCCGGACGGCACACCGCTGTTCCGGGAGAAAATGGTGGCTTCGCCCAAAACAAGGAGTGTCCGGGACACGGGCATTATGCACCATTACGACGTATTCGCCAATGTCATCGTATTGACACCGCCGGAAGACGCCGACCGCATATATGCACAGACCCAAGCCTTCATCAACCGAGACAGCCACCTGGCAGTCGGCATCAGCTACCTGCCCAACGGAAGCGGTTTGATACTCAAAGTTTTGGGCAAAGAAACGCAACCGGTAAAAAGAATCATCCGCGCATTCGGCTCCGTTATCCGAATGCAAATCAAAGGCAAACCGTTACCGGAAGAGTTTATCTGGAAATAACGAATCATTCAAAATTTATAAACAAAAGATTATGGAAACATCCGCAATGACATTCAAATTACCGCCCCTTTTCTCTCTTGGTTTTTTCAAGCTGTATTTCAGGGGAATCGGTCAAGTTATGTTTCAAGGCAACGTGTGGACCGGACTGTTCTTTCTGGCTGGCATTTTTTACGGAGCCTACACCTCCGGAATGCCGGCAGTAGCCTGGGGAGCCGTGGTCGGCACATTGATGTCCACGCTGACAGGCTATCTGTTGAACTATCCGGCAGAAAAAGGACTGAAGGGGCTTTGGGGCTTTAACGGCATCCTGGTCGGCTGCGCCCTCCCCACTTTTTTGGGGAATGTACCGCTGATGTGGCTTGCCGTGGTTGTCTTTTCATCCATGACCACCTGGGTCATGGTGGGGCTGAATCACCTGCTTGCCCCCTACAAGGTCAGTTCCTTTACCTTCCCGTTCGTATTGACCACTTGGTTCATCCTGCTGGCGGCACGAACGATGCACGGTCTTCCCGATGCCGGACTGGGGACTCCCGAACTGCCCGGACATTTTTCCATCGTTATCGCCACCGATCCCCAAAGTCTGGCAATTTACTGGCTTGCCGGCATATCCCAAGTCTTTCTGCTCAACTCTTGGCTGACCGGATTGCTTTTCCTCATCGGCTTGCTCATCAGCAACCGCTGGGCGGCTATCTGGGCGGCTATCGGTTCAGCGCTGGCATTAGGCATCGCCATCCTTTACCAATGCAACGGTTCGGATATTGCCAACGGGCTTTTCGGATTCAGTCCGGTTCTGACGGCGATTGCCCTGGGCACCACGTTCTACCGGGTGAACTGGCGCACCGCCCTTTGGACGATAGTGGGCATTTTCGCCACAGTCTTCATCCAGGCAGGCATGGACACGTTCTTTGCCCCGGTCGGCATCCCCACGCTGACAGGTCCGTTCTGCATCGCCACCTGGCTGTTCCTTTGGCCACACTTGAAACTGGACAAGAAGATTCTGCAACAAGGATAAACCCAACGGCTTATGACTGAGCATCAAACCTCCGGATACAATATGGATACCATGCCCATCCGCTGGAGGCATATCCGGATTCTAATCATTGCTTCCGCCGGGCAATTTTTCGGAGGCGTACTGGCAATCCTGGTGGGAGTTATCGCTCCCCTGATTGCCCTTACGCATCATCCGGAACTTTCCTCCTGGTGGCAAGGCTTCATCTTTTCTTCCGGATTGACCGGCATCATGGCAGGCTCCTTGATTTTCGGGCATTTCAGCGACAAAGACGGGTATCTTTTTTCCTTTCGGCTTTGTCCGCTGCTGATTGCCGCCGCCTCTCTCTGGATTTTTTTCAGCCAGTCTATCGTTGTCCTGACCGTCTGTCTGTTGGTCATCGGATTCGCTATCGGAGGAGGCTACGCCCTCGACCCCGCCTACATTTCGGAGATTATGCCGCAAAAATGGCAACGCACGATGTTGGGCATTTCAAAAGCCAGCTCGGGGGTGGGAAATATTCTGAGGATACTGGTTG
>CAMWQQ010000325.1 GCA_947176455.1 uncultured Odoribacter sp.
AATATTGAACGTTTTTCCGCTGTTGTAAGCCATTTTGGCTCCCGGCCAGTTGGCCTCGCCCGGAACACGTCCGGAACCTTTGTGAGACTTTTCAACCGTAGCTTCAAACAAAGCAACCCTTGATTTGAACAACAAGGCGGCTTCTTTGTTCACCCGTTGTCCGTTGAACGTGCTGCGCGGAGCCAAATTAGCAATGGCCTTGTCCAAGTCCTCAAGAATAAACCGAGCCACTTCATTACGCGGTGAACGCTTGCTGTTCTCCACGAGAACATTGTCCTTGTCTTCCAATACCTCCTTGATGATTGGCAGGTCACCATAATAAGCCAGCATCCGGAAATAATGCAAGGCACGGAAGAAATAACCTTCACCGATATAATTTCTAATCATTTCATCGGATCCGCTTATATTTCCGGCTTTATAGCCAGTCTCCGCCTTCTCCAGAAAATAATTGTACACACGGATATTTCCATAATATCCCTGAAGTGCTTTACCGGAGCTTACCTCCCAATGGTCATTGGCGAATAACGTTGTACTACCGCCACCCGTAACCATGATGTCCGTATTTCCATCCGAACTTGCCAAACCGTCATTCCAGCCGTTCGTATGATACATGCTACCGCTGAAAGGTGCGCTTAAGCTACCGTCATAGTAATTGTTCAAATAAGCAGCCAACTGATCAGCGGAGGAGTAATAGGATACCGCCGTGATTTGGCTGACCGGATCCAGATCGAGCATATTGTTGCAGGAAGAGACCACTGCCGTGGATGCTCCCAACAACATGCAAATACTCAATTGTTTTATGCTGAATTTCATAATATTTCTCTAATTTGATGAATTAAAAACTAAGATTCAAGCCCACGGCAAACACTCTCTGCAACGGATAGGTTTTTCCACTTCCCCAGAGTCCGTTTGTCACTTCAGGATCGAATACTTTCAATAAGTTCGTGATGGTGAAGACATTGTCGCAAGACACATACACACGGCAACTGCTCAAGCCGGAACGGTCAAGCACGCGTTTCGGCAAGCTGTATCCCAATTGGATGTTTTTGCAACGGAGGTAAGCTGCGCTCTGTACATAACGGTCTTGTACCTGCTGGTTTTTCGTTATACCGCCGAAATACGGTTTCGGATAATAGGCATTCAGATTGTCCTCCCGCCAGTAATCCAAATGTTCTTTGAACACACAACTTTGCCAAACATTTCCGGTGGCACCCCAGAAATAAGGATCTCCAGCACCAAATGCCCAGTCGCGTTTCATAACGCCCTGGAAGAAGAAAGACAAGTCAAATCCTTTGTAAGCATCATCCAGATTCAAACCGAAGCGATAACGCGGAGTGGTATTGCCAAGGCGAACCAAGTCTCCGTGGTCGTTCAACGTCTGGGCTCCGGAACTTACACCGTCCACTCCGTCGATACTCTTGTACATGATGTCACCGGCTCCCCAGCTACTACCCCATGTCGGCTTGTTGTTGACCAAATGGGCATCCATCTCTTCCTGTGTCTTGGCGATACCTGCACTCTTGTAACCCCAGAATTCATTCAAATACTTGCCGTTGTAGTAGCCGTTGATGCTTTGGTTGCCAAAGTCACCGTCATACGGATAATTGATGATCTTGGAACGGTTATCGGAGATATTAAAGCGAGCACCGTAACTGAATTCATTGACTTGGTCGCGCCAACCAATTTCCAATTCCCAACCGTTGGTCCGCATATCGCAGTTGTTGGTTTTCGGAGCGTTGGTTCCCAATACGGAACCCAATACGGGTGCCGGTCCGATCATGTCTTTGGTTGTACGGCTGTACCAGTCGAACGTACCGGTCAAACGGTTATTGAAAACAGACCAATCCAAACCGATATCCCAGGTTTCCACGGTTTCCCAGGTCATCGTAGAGTTTACAATAGCGGGAAGGCTAGCGGTATTCTGTTTCTTGCCGTCAATCAACCAACCGCTGTTGTTAGCACCAATCGATTGTTGTTGATAGAAAGGCTACCAATCCCAGAACCTATCGTAATTGTAACTGGTGTTACCCAACTGACCCCAGGATCCACGAACTTTCAACGTGCTGATGGTATTGCTCAGACCAGCGAAAAAGTCTTCGCGTGCCATGTTCCATCCCAAAGAAACAGAGGGGAACCATGCCCAACGATTGTCTTTCAGGAAACGGGAAGAACCGTCATAACGAATATTGAACTCAGCCAGGTATTTGGAATCGTAGTCGTAGTTCAAACGGGCGAAATAACCGGCAGTAGCCCGGTTCCAATAACTATCGCTACTATTTTTATTGCTTTGTGTCTGGCTCAGGTACGGTTTATCTTCTGTCGTCAAATCGGTACCATTGCCCGACATACTATCCTGGTTGTAGCGTTCATAGTTTAATCCCACCAATACTTTTCCCGTATGTTTTCCGAAACTGCGGGTATAATCGGTATAGGCATTGATTGCATAATAGTTTTGCCTGAACCGATTGTCATATACATAGGTTTCCGTGCCGTAACCGGAATCACGCAACATCGGATTTCCTTGGGCATCGTAATTGTAGATGGGAATATCATATTCAGTCGTTTTCCTATTGAGAACACGCAAAGCACCTTCGGCATAGATATTCCATCCGGTTAACGGAGTGAACGTGAATTTCATCTGTTGAGTGA
>CAMWQQ010000326.1 GCA_947176455.1 uncultured Odoribacter sp.
CTTCCGGGAATAGCGACGCCTTGCCACCTTCGTTCCGGTAGCGGATTTTTGCCGTTACTTCCATGCCTTCGGGGATTTGTGCGTATTTCATCAGACTGATGTCTTTGGCATAGAAGGTCTTGCCTTGCAATTCGTCTTTGGTGCCCAGTACGACCGTATTGTCTTCCGGGTGGATGGCGATGACAAACATCGGCTGTCCCAGAGCGATGCCCAAGCCTTTCCGCTGTCCGATGGTATAATGGGGAAAGCCCTTGTGCATACCGAGTTTCTTGCCTGTGGCATCGACAAAATAGCCGGGTCCGTATTTTTCGGCGAAATTCTCTACCTGTTCCGATAGGAATGCCCGGTAGTCGTTGTCCGGAATAAAGCAGATTTCCTGGCTTTCCCCTTTGCGGGACAGTTTTTCATAGCCGTGGTCGTAGGCGATTTTCCGTACTTCGGGCTTGGTCAGTTCGCCCAGCGGAAAGAGGGTGCGCGCCAGGTTCTCCTGGGTCAGCGTCCACAGAAAATAGGTCTGGTCTTTGCTCGAATCGGCACCTTTGCGCAGGTACCAGCGATTGCCTTGTTTGCCGATGCGGGCATAGTGTCCGGTGGCAATGAAATCGCATCCCAGCTCGTCGGCTGTTTCGATGAGCTTTCCCCATTTGATGGTCGAATTACAGACGACACAAGGGTTCGGGGTGCGTCCCTGCAAATATTCGTCGATGAAATTGGCGATGACCCGGTCTTTGAATTCCTGGCGGATATCCAGAATGCGGTGTTCAAATCCCATATCCTCCGCCATGCGCTTGGCTTCAAACAGGGAATCCACGCTGCAACAGCCTTTCTCCTTTTCCAGACATCCCCTGGAGATGTTGTCGAATGTGCGGTAAGTGACGCCAATCAGTTCGTATCCTTGTTCCTGCAACAACATGGCGGCAACGGTACTGTCGATGCCACCGCTCATGGCCATAAGTACTTTCTTGGGTTTCATGCGGACCGGTTTTCATGGGTTTGTCCGTCGGGCGTATTGCCGTCCGTGTTCATATAGCGGGTTTCGCTGTGGTAATCGTCCCTTTCGATGTCAATGTCCGGCTCGACAAGCGGAGCGTCCGTGTTTAGCGAAAAGCGGATGTATTTAATCTTTTTGCCCCGGGATAGCCATTGTTTTTCGTAGAAGGTCTTGATGCCCAGAATCTTGTCCTCGTATCCGCAGCCATACAGGTCCTCGGTCTGTACCTCGGCGCGCATCCGGTTCGTTTTCAGCACTTCCGCGGTATAGGCATAGAGGAAGGGACTGTCGGTTTTCAGATGAATCAGTGCGTCCGGTTTCAAGATTTTCCGGTATAATCCGAGGAAACGGGTGCCGGTGAGGCGTTTTCGGGCTTTGGTCATCTGGGGGTCGGGGAAGGTAATCCAGATTTCATCGATTTCTTCCGGGGCAAAGGCGGAGTCCAGCAATTCGGCGTACATGCGCAGAAAAGCAACATTGGACAATCCCTCTTCCGCTGCCATTTTGGCTCCTTTCCACATCCGTGCGCCCTTGATGTCCAGTCCGATGAAATTCTTGTCCGGATAAAGTTTTGCCAGTTCGACGGTGTATTCCCCTTTACCGCAACCTATTTCCAGCACGACGGGGTGTTGGTTGCGGAACACTTCGGCGTTCCATTTCCCTTTGAGGGGATAATCGGTGCGGAATACTTCTGCGTGGCGGGGTTGGAATACGTTTGGCAACACTTCCATTTCCGCGAACTTTGCCAATTTATTTTTTGCCATATAGCTTATTCCTCCGTAATCTGTTCAATCCTGATGCCGACATTCTTTACGCCTTGCATTTCCTCGATACGCATGCCCTGCTCGATGCTGAAGCTGACTTCTCCGCCGGGAAGGACTACCGGATTGCGCTTGAGGGGTTGTTCCACGGTCTTGATGCTTCCTCCCTTGCCCAGCCACCGTCCGTCCGGTTCGGCGATGAGGAGGTTGACCGTGTCTTTCACCGTCCGTCCGTCCGGAGTACGGGTGGAAATGAAACTCCACAGGTTGGCGGTTTCAAAATCGGTGGTATGGCGGATGCTCAAAATCACGTTATAAAGTCCGCTGTCGGGGATTTGGGCTTTGAATTCGATGATATGGTTCCGGTTCCAGGATTCCCCGGACAGTTCCTCGTACTGTTCGAAGACGGCGGGGGATTGGCAGGCGGTGTGGAGCAGAACCCCTAAGAACAGGATGTATTTTTTCATATTCCGGTCATTTTACGGTTAGTCGTTTGCAAAAAGAATGGTGGTTCCTTGTGCGTTGATTTCCATTTCAATCGTGGCTCCCATAATGAGGGGGAAGTTTTGCTCCTCGTGTCCGGCAGGAAATCCGAAGCATACCGGATAGCTGTATTCTTCCAGCAGGTCCCGGATGATTTCGTCCGGAGTCTTGCCGAAATGCAGGCCTTTCATTTCCGAAAAATGTCCGACGATGAGCCCTTGCAGGCGTTCAAACTTTTCGGACAGTTTCAGGCTTTGCAGCATACGGTCCACGGCGTAGAGGTTTTCGCCGACATCCTCGATGAACAATACCGGGCTTTGGCGTTTGCATTCCAAGGTTGTGGCCCGCAGGCAGTGCAACAGCGTCAGGTTGCCTCCGGTCAGTTCCGCCCGGATGAGTCCCTCC
>CAMWQQ010000327.1 GCA_947176455.1 uncultured Odoribacter sp.
CAATGAACCCGTAAAGGTATTCTCCGGCATAGGATACCAAAAAATTCCCTCCGATGAACAAAACCCATAAAATCAACAGCGGAAACAGCAAAAACCACCAGAATCTGCGACTGAACAAAATTTCAAACGCCTTGCCGTATGCCCGAATCCCCAAGAAAAATCCCATAGATGACTATTTTAACCCGACAAAGATAAGCATTGCATACTGTTTTTTTATACTTTTGTGAACATTTGCGAAGCACAGCTTTTGCAGAGGATTCGACTATTAAAAACAAACGATTAAATAGAGTTACACCATGCAACCATTAACAGCTATTTCACCGATAGACGGCAGGTATCGGGACAAAGTAGAGAACCTTGCCAATTATTTCTCCGAAAGCGCCCTCATTCGTTATCGGGTAACTGTTGAGATAGAATATTTTATTTCCCTGTGCGAACTGCCCTTGCCCCAACTGGGCGGATTCAACCACGATACGTTCGAACAACTGCGGGAGATTTACCGGAATTTCACCATTGAAGATGCCCAGAAAATCAAGGACATCGAGAAGGTTACCAACCACGACGTAAAAGCGGTCGAGTATTTTATCAAAGAAAAATTCGATGCCCTGAATCTCCATGATTACAAGGAATTCATCCACTTCGGACTGACCTCACAGGATATCAACAACACGGCGGTTCCCTGTTCTTTCCGTGATGCGGTGCATGATGTATATTACCCGGTCATCGACGAACTGATTGCCAAATTGGAAGAATTAGCAGAGGAATGGAAAAATGTGGCGATGCTGGCAAAAACCCACGGTCAACCGGCTTCTCCGACACGTTTGGGAAAAGAAATCAAGGTATTCTCCTATCGTCTGGTTCGGCAATTGGAGTTATTGAAAAAAGTGGCCATCTCCGGAAAATTCGGCGGTGCAACAGGAAATTTCAATGCCCACAACATCGCTTTCCCGGAAATCGACTGGGCGGAATTTGGCAACAAGTTCCTCAATGAAAAACTGAGAATCGAACGGGAAAGCTATACCACCCAGATTTCCAATTACGACAATTTTGCCGCTTTATTCGACAACTTGCGTCGGATAAACAACATCATTATCGACCTGAACCGGGATTTCTGGACCTACATTTCCATGACCTATTTCAAACAGAAAATCAAAGCGGGAGAAGTGGGGTCATCGGCGATGCCGCACAAAGTCAACCCCATTGACTTTGAAAACTCCGAAGGCAACCTCGGAATAGCCAATGCCATTTTCGACCACCTGAGCAACAAGTTGCCCATTTCCCGCCTGCAACGAGACTTGACGGACTCCACGGTATTGCGAAATATCGGTGTCCCGTTGGCACATACGATTATTGCCGTAAAATCGACGTTGAAAGGTTTGAATAAATTGATTATCAATCAGGAAGCCATCGAAAAAGACCTTGAAAAGAACTGGGCGGTCGTAGCCGAAGCCATTCAAACCGTTTTGCGTCGGGAAGGCTACCCCAATCCTTACGAGGCGTTGAAGGCGTTAACCCGCACCAACAACAAAATCACCCAGGAATCCATTGCCGAATTTATCGACACGCTGGAAATCTCCGATGCGTTGAAACAGCAATTAAAACAAATTACCCCGTCCAACTATACGGGGATTTAAACCGACTTTATGCGCGACCTCATCACCATTCTCAAAAGATTTATTCCCCCCTATAAATCCCGGGTTGTCAAAAGCATCCTCTACAACCTGCTGCACGCACTATTCGGCAGCCTTTCCGTAGCCATGCTGATTCCGATTTTGAAAATCATATTCAACGACCAGGATGAAATCACCGAATTGGTTCCTTTTCATTTGGACCTTTCCACGCTGACCCAAATTTTCAACTACTATGTGACACTCATCAAAAACACCTACGGTCCCTCCGGTACCTTGATTTTAATCGGTTGCTTCGCCGTGTTCACCACCGGACTGAAAACCGGATTCGCCTATCTGGGTGCGTATGAGCTCATCTATATCCGCAACGGAGTGGTCAGGGACATCCGGAGAAAGATATATGCCAAAATCCTCTCCCTTCCCCTGCCTTTCTTTTCCGAAGAACGCAAAGGAGACATCATCTCCCGGATGACCGGCGACGTGCAGGAGGTCGAAGGCTCGGTGATGAGTTCGCTGGATATGCTTTTCCAAAGCCCGATACTGATTCTGGTTTATCTGGGGGTCATGCTTTACATGAGCTGGGAACTGACCTTGTTTGTCTTCGTCCTGCTCCCCATCATGGGACTGCTTATCGGGAGAGTCGGGAAAAACCTGAAACGACGCTCCTGGGAAGGACAAACCAAAATGGGCGAAATCTTGGCTCTCATGGAAGAAACCTTGTCCGGCTTGCGAATCATCAAGGCATTCAATGCCGAAGGGAAAATGAAACAAAAGTTTTCAAACGAAAATGAAGCCTACCGCCGGATTCAGAACCGTCTGATGCGCCGTCGCTCCCTCGCCCACCCAATGAGCGAATTTCTGGGCACCATTGTCATTGTCATCATCCTCTGGTTCGGAGGCACGTTGGTGCTCAATCACACCAGCTCCCTGTCGGCAGCCGCATTCATCTCGTACATCGGCATGTTCTACTCCATCATCAACCCCGCCAAAAACTTAACCAATGCCTATTAC
>CAMWQQ010000328.1 GCA_947176455.1 uncultured Odoribacter sp.
GCAGATAACGGGGGATGCTGCCGACTATGACCGTTATTTCAGGGTGGTTGTGGTAGATACCGGAACGACGGCGGTTGTCGGTCACGATTTTGAGGCGATTGCAGAAACGCAAAAGGTGGCAGCCGGGACCCATTATACCGATATGAAGATTCGGTTGTATAAACAGGCTGATTTGTCGGGATTAAGAAGGAGCCTGATGCTTCGTCTGGAAGAGACTGCCGATTTCCGGTTGCCTATGGGAACCTGGTATCCTTGGCCGGGTCAACATAAATGGGCTCCGTCGGTGGGAGCGGCAACGGTTGACATTTCAGCCATCGAGCATACGATTTACATTAGTGACATCGTTTCGGAGCCGGAAGGTTGGTTTGGCGGCTTGTTGGGAGACTTTACCGTGAAGAAGTTTAACCTGATAAGCAAGATGTTTGACCTGACCATTGACGATTTCTCAAATGAAAATATGAATGCAAACCGAGCAAGAGCCATTGGGGAACGTTTTGACGCCTGGCTGAAAACTCAGAGAGAGGCGGGAAATGAAGTGTTGGAAGAGGACGGAACGCCAATGGCTATGGGAAGATTTTTATATGGATCAATTTAAAACTTGGAAATGATGAAACTGCAAGCGATATGGATTTACATCGGGATGTTGTTATGCGTCTCTTGTTACGATGACTTGGGGAATTACGATTACCACAGCATCAATGAAATAAAAGTGGTGGACGGCATTGCCGAGCGGTATTCCGCTTACTCTTTGGTGGATACTTTGAAAATCTCTCCCGTTCTGTCTTTTACGGAAGATTCGACATCGGTGGACCGTTTCGAGTATGGTTGGTTTGTTGCCAAAGCGGGTGTCAATTCCGGTAAACTGGAAAAGATTTCGGATAAAAAGGATTTGGTTTATCCGGTGAATCTGCCCCGTGAGACTTATATCGTGTTGTTCAAGGTGAAAGACCGGGTGACGGAGGTGGAATGGAGCAGCTATACTTATTTGTATGTAACGACCTTGTTTACCAACGGGTGGATGTTGTTGGGCGAAAGAGACGGGAACGTTTCTTTGGATATGGTGTCCATTTCGACGGTGGGAGATACGATAGTTGTGACCGATGTCTTGAAGACCTCGGGATTGCCCGCGCTGAAAGGACCGCGCAAGATGATTTCCACCAATCATTACCGTTTAAGTACCTGTTGTTTACTGACCGATGACGGAACTTATGAATTGGACAAGGTGTCTTTGGCTTCGGGAGCGACTGAGAATATTCTGAAAGATATGTATGATCCGGATGTTAAACCGGGTTTTGCCGCTAGCGATATAATCCAAAACAGTGGTTACTTTCGTTGTATGATTGGTGATAATGCACTTTATGTCAATAGTAGCCTGATGTCATCGGGAACTTATGGAAATCCGATAAACAAGTACGACAAGTATTCTACGGAATATTTTAAAGTCTTTCCTGAATTTATTTGGACGGTAGCTTCCTATGGTTCTTTTTCTGGTAATGTGATGGTGTATGATATGGATAACAAGCGTTTTGTCAAATTTCCCTTCTCTTTCAATCCTCTGTACAAGTGTGACACTTTGCCTGATAATGCGGGGGATGCCTTTGAATGGAAGACAGGGAATGAAATGATCGCTGTGTTCAATTCAAAATTTAATTCCAATGCAGGAAACAATACCAGTTATGCGGTGATGAAATCTCCGGACAACCGGTATTATATTTATAGTTTTTGCGCATCTTCGTCTAAAAAAGGCGGCAAGTTTGATATTACCGATTTGCCGGACATCGCACAGGCTACCCAGTTCGCATTTAGCGGGAAGTTTCCTTATATGCTGTATTTTGCCGGTTCGAAATTGTACGCTTGCGAGTTCCTGGCTGGCGGGGTCACGCACAAGGAATTGGCTGACTTTGGCGATGAGATTACGATGTTGCATTTCGATACTTATCGGGAAGGCGGAAAGGATGTTTTTTATGTTGCCACTTACAATGAACAGAACGGCGGAACGGTGCGGAAATATCAGCTGAAGGATGACGCCAATGTCATTGAAATCGAGCGTATAGAGAATGTCAACTGGACTGGTTTGGGCAAGGTGACTTCTATGTGCTGGAAATGGTATTAAGTCGTGTTTCCCGGGACATCTTACCGCATATGCGGTGAGATATGGCCGGAAATGATGACTGCCAAAATGTTTTCAAGGGACAAAATCATAGGACAGAATGTGGTTTTGTCCCTTTTCAATGGTCGGGTGAAAGATGTGGTTTTATTTAAAATTTGTAAGATGAAAAGATATTTATGGAGTTTGGTTTGCATCCTGATGCTTCCGTTGCTGGGGTATGCCCAGGGGGTGAATTTCCGGGAGGTTTCGTATGCGGAGGCGCTGGAACTGGCTGCAAAAGAACGGAAAATGGTGTTTATTGATTTTTATACCGCCTGGTGCGGACCCTGCAAGCAGATGTCAAAGGAAGTATTTCCACAGCGAGAGGTGGGGGATTTCTTTAACCGGAAGTTCGTTTCCTTGAAAGTGGATGCGGAAAAGGGAGAGGGCAAGGAGTTGGCAGTCAAATACAAGCTCCGTGCTTATCCCACTTTCGTGGTACTGAATGCCGGAGGAGAAGAGGTGTATCGCAC
>CAMWQQ010000329.1 GCA_947176455.1 uncultured Odoribacter sp.
GAGCACGACCTTGCCAAGGTCGGGGTCGCGGGTTCGAGTCCCGTTTTTCGCTCTCTCCACAAGAGATGCTCGAGTGGTGGAATCGGTAGACACGCAGGACTTAAAATCCTGTGGACATTGCGTCCGTGCGGGTTCAATTCCCGCCTCGAGTACTTATAATCTCTTTTAATCGTTTGATTATTAGGGATTTTTATTCCCCCAGGTAGCCAAAGGGTAGCCAAAAACGACAACCGCCCACATCTGAAAAACATATTTTCAACGCAAGGTTTTATAAGGTAAGGACATTTGCTTTTGCCCCTCAGTTCCCAACATCTGAAAATTTCGTATTGCCTGATGAAGGCGTAAACAATTTTATGCCCGCATCGCCGTTTTCTCGCCGTTTTCTCGCCGTTTTTCAACCGTTTCCTTCCTTTTGAAAAGGGTGGCGCCGGATGTTTCGCCATCGCTTATTGGGATGACATAATCTACCCACAAAACAATCGCATTTCTGTGGTACTATTCCCACTCCTTAGGCTTTTCTATGACAAAGCCGTTGCTTAATTTCAATCGAGGTGGCAACAAATGCTTTTTGAATGTTTCAAACGCACCATCCAATTTACGTGTTCCATCGCTCAAACTAGATAGATTGGAAGAATACCTGCTTGGAGGGAAATACACATATACCTTTTGCAATGGATTAAATTCCTTGATTAGTTCTATTGGTGGCACAAGGTCGCTATCTGCTGATACAATAACGGCTATATCACAACGTTTTTTATATGCGTCCGCTAAAATATGTGTGGCAATACGTACATCGGTTTCTTTTTCCTCATAAGAGTGTATGACACCTCCGCATTGCTTGCATTTAATCTCCTTTTTCAGATATCTACCCAATATCAGATTGAACTTAGGATTACACTTATTGGCTTGAAACAACTTGTCTTGCCGGCTATGCTTTCCAGATTCAGTCGGACGTGCAGAAAAATAATTCACCTCTATCAATTCCTGATGAGGTTTTAAGAAACTGCCAAAGAACCCCACAAAATCCAACCAATAGAACATCTTCCATTTCTTTGTCTTCAAACCATAATAGAAATTGAATCCATCAACGTAAATGATTACTTTTTTCTTATTATCCATTTGGTTAAATAAAAAAACCCATCTTCAATTGATGGGTCAGCCTTAGTATTTCCCAACTAAGGGTTGTATTTGTATGACAAAGATACATATCATTCTGATAACACCAAATAAATAATGCGTTTTTCTTTCTCTTTATTTACTTTTTCTTGCCCTTGTATACGTCATCTCTTATATGCCAACACTTACGACACCTCCGCACCCAGTTCTTTAACCAAGTATCCCCCTGCAACTCCTGATTTTGTTGTGATTTCGGAAAAAATGGCTATTTTTGCACATTTTTAGGAAACATGACGTTGTTGTGTGCTGATTTATTTGCGTGAAACCACTATTGCTATGGACAAAATCAAACCGGAACCGAAAGTAATCGTGTCGCTGACCTCTTATCCTCCTGCCATCGGCTTCGTGAGCGAAACGGTCAAATCCCTACTGAAAGGCTCAGCGCTACCTGACCGGCTGATTCTCTACGTGACGCCAGCAGAATTTGAGGGCAAACCGCTACCCGCAGAACTGTTGAAGTTGGCAGAGGAAAATGATATTTTTGAAATCCGCCACTATCCGCGTAACATCCGTTCCTATCGCAAGCTGTTTCCGGCACTGCAGGAGTTTCCCGATGACATCATCGTCACGGTTGACGACGATGTCCGCTACCATCAACACATGCTTCGCGACCTATTGCGACTCCACAAGCGATATCCCAATGCGGTTATCGCCCACCGTGCCAAACAGGTGGATTTATCCCGACCGTATCGCAAATGGCATAAATACCGCTGGTATGATTTCATTTTCCGCAAAGATTATTCGAGCTTTCGCAATTTGCCTACGGGCGTGGGAGGCGTATTGTATCCTCCCCACGCACTTGACGAGTCGATGCTCCGCGAAGAACTGTTTACGGAGATTGCCCCGACGACGGATGACATTTGGTTTTGGGCAGCCGCTGTGTCACACAACACCCGTATTCTCCCCGTTCCTTTCGGCAAAAACAAGCCCAAGGGGTTGGGCAAACCAAGCACCATCTCACTGAAAACATACAATTTCAAGTCGGGACGCGACCGTAATTTCGAGGCCCTGACTGCCATATTGTCCCATTTCCCCGATATCAAAGAAAAAATCGAAAATTCCGAGCGATGAAAAACATACATTCCGACCAACAGCCCATTGACCTCGTCTACCTTTGGGTCGACGGCAACGATCCCAATTGGCAGGCAAAACGCAACCAGACCATCGGCGTCACCGATGAACATTCGTCTGTCAATTGCGACGGACGATACGCCAACCACGACGAACTGCGCTACAGTCTCCGCTCGGCAGAGCTTTTTGCACCATGGATTCACCGCATCTTCATTGTTACCGACAATCAAGTGCCGGAATGGCTCAATACGTCAAACCCAAAAATCCGGATTGTCGACCACACGGAAATTCTGCCCTCCGAAGCTCTGCCTTGCTTCAACTCTTCGGTCATCGAGCATTTTATCTGGCGCATCCCCGGTCTGAGCGAGC
>CAMWQQ010000330.1 GCA_947176455.1 uncultured Odoribacter sp.
CCATGCGCAAAGTAGAAACATCGCGTGTGGACTCGGGTAAAATATAACGCTCTTCCCAGCGTCCGAACGCCCCTTTCAGTCCCATAAACCAATTGTAATCCTTACGGGAAATGTCTCCCCTGTAAAACGTATAATCGGCACCTACATTCAGATAATTATCCTTAAACGTCACGTAATCATACAGGGTCACCCATTTCTCGGATACCATGCCGTTGTCGTGTGTGACATTCACCTGCTCCTGCACGAACTCCTCCGCCTGCCCTCTGGTATAATCAGCATTCACATTCAGAACCTGCAAGGAACGGGTATTTGACAATCGGTAACCGGAATAAAAACTAAACTTTTGCGCATGATAATTCCCCGGTTCCTGTCTCTCCCGGTCCACGACATCTTCCATCAGACGTTCATACCCGAAAGAAAACATCCATGCACTCCTCTCTCCTTTTCCCTTGTATTGCAAATCTCCTCCCGCGATACGAGCTTGCGTCCGACGGTCAACCATCCCCAACCCCGTGGTCATCCAGTAGTTCTCCATACCTTTGAACAGGTAATACTCGAACTGGTTTTCCTTCTGCACCGTAGTGATGTTGTCCAACCGCTCCTTCCGAAAACGGTAATACCCGTCAAGCCCCAACGCATGCTTTTCAGAAATCCGATAAGTGATTGAGGGAACAACGGCATAATCAGCCATTAAAACCCGGGAACGGGGGTCGCGCAAGCGGGACAAATCGCCGACCGCATAATCCGCACCGACCCCGAAAGTAAAACGCCCGACAGAACCGGAAGCCAATTTAACTTTCAAGTCAAACAACTGCCTGTCATAGCTTCCCTTCAAACCGCTACCGTAATTGTAAGGTCCGGTATAATCTTTCACCAACATATCCGCCCAAGCCCTCTCGCTCTCCCGGTCCATGGTAAATTTGAAACTACCCCAAATATACAAATTACGGGCAATCTTGGAATAACGTTCCGCCAGGAAATTCAAGCCGTTTACCCGGCTTCCCTCCTGTGCCCGGTGATAATCCCCGGAGGAATGATACACGCCCAGCCACGCATCCCCGTGGTCCGCTACGGGGTCAAATCCCAACCCGGCGGCATTTCGGGTCGGCAACCACAATTGCCCTATCCGTTCCAAAGTTTGTTTCTCCGGCGTCACCAACTCCGCCGTGTCCGCAGAAGTCTGACTTCTTCCCACCGCACTCGCCAAGAGTGCCAGACACAAGTATATATATTTTCTATACATCACTTTATTCTTTTAATTATTCCTGAGGTTGTAATTCCGGTTTCGTGTAAACCGACGGACGTATATCCTCCGACGTACACACAAAATCTTCCAATGAATTGTTCGTATCCTGCAACACGATACGCCCGTCCACCTCTATTTTGGCGACCTTTCTTTCCATACACTCCCTCGTTCTTCCGCTTGTAGTCGAAATGGTCTGGTAAGACGCATCTATCGTGGCAGGCAACCTTTTCTTCGAAAGGTCTACACCTTTGGCATTGTACTTCAAAAATTCCACGCCGTCCAGCACCATGCGCGTCTCTATCTGCAAATACCACGCAGCAGAAGCTGGCGCATTCGGTTTCTGCTTCTTCGGCAAATCCTGAATATCTCCCGCGTAACGGAACAGTACCAATTGGTTTCCCCCTCCGACAAACAGATTCAAAAAATCTATTGTAGGGAGAGACTTATAAACATGTGGCAACTGTTCAACCAAAGCATTCTGCGGATACTTGGCAGATTTTATCTCATAGTCCGCCGAAGACAAGTCCAATGACTTCGGAGCATCAACCGTGTGGTCAATAGCCTGCCTTGCAATCAGGATGCTCTCTCTGGGAGCCACTTCCCGAGTAGGCAACCGGAACACGTCCTTCGCATAAACATACTCCTCTTTCTCATCCGCAAAGAAAGGCGTACTTTCCGTTTCCAACAAAGCGATATGAATATTCTCCGTCGAAACCGTCACATCCGAATTATTATAAAGTTCAATATATTGGTCCACGTCATAATTCTTGTTATTGGCATTCTTCGTTCCGGAATAATACACCTTGCTGAATATCAAGCTCTGGCGAATCCCTATCGACAAAACCAGTTCCCCGCTGTAATCCTCGTAAACACTTATGTTCGGCAACACCCCGTTTACCACCACATCATTATTTTCCACCGGAGGATTTACCATATTCACCCTATCCGCTTCAGGCAAGACCGTTGAAACGGACAAATTATAAACGCCGGGCAACAAATCGTGAAACACCGCCATTCCTTCCGCATCCGTAACCGTCTTGTAAGAAGTACGGGTCCCCTTAATCTCAACCTCTTTATGGGCATAGCGGGTATCCACGAAATCCGATTCCTCAAAACGAATCTTAACCGCCACCTCACGCACCGGGGAAATATCCGCTGTCGACGGCATACATCCCGCACACAGGAAAACAATCCCGCCAAGAACCATTAAACACCGAAATATATCTGTTCTTTTCATACGTCTCGCAATTAAAGTTTAATAGAAAGTTCCACACCAAAAGCAAAAGAGTTCAAATTCCTCTCGCTTAATGTCTTTGTCTGGTTGCTATGCTGCCAAGGCTGATAATACGGCAGATTGTTCACGTA
>CAMWQQ010000331.1 GCA_947176455.1 uncultured Odoribacter sp.
ATTTGAGTACGGGATTGAAGGATGCGGAGGGATTGAACAGCGTAATGGGAATCGTGGACCAGTTGACCGCTTTTATGGGCATGGAAAGCTATGAGCAGAACAAGGCTACGGTGGACTTGTATATGAATCCCGATTTGAAAGGGTATTCGGCGGCCAGTTTCAATGCGGAGGCAATCGATACGATGATTTTGCGAGGGGAAAGGATAGCAAGGGCGAATTGGGACAAAATCATAGCCTTGAAAAAGCAGATTGGGTTGGAGGCGGACGAGGACGATGCGCCTCATGTGGAAAACAAATTTTTGAGTACGGATACCTTGTTGATAAACAGAATCTTTATCGATAATACCCGGGAGCATGATGAAAGATGGATTAGAAGACAGTTGGGAATCAAGGAATATTCCGCAATTACCTTGGAGGGGTTGCAGAAAGCCATTGCTTTTCTGTATGGAACGGGGGCTTTTTCCAATGTCAGCTATGCCCTGAACGGAGACCAGAGGTACGACCTGACTTTGAGGTTGAAGGAACGGCCGACGAATTCGCTGAACCTGGGCTTTCGTTTCGATTCCGAGGAAATGGCGTCCATTCTGCTGAATACGACGCTTAGCCACAGGATGTTGCGAGGGTCGCGCTTGTCGGTGACCGGACGGCTGAACAAAAATCCCTATGTCTTGGTGGATTATTCGTTCGGAAACACTTTCCTGCGTAAACTGGGAATTTCTTATATGTACAAGTACAATGACATCAACTTGTATAACCATGGAGACAAGGTGGACAATGTCACCTTTGCCTATCATCGGGGCGATGTGAGTCTGTCGGATATCTATTTGCGTAATTTCAAGTTTCAGGCGGGGATTCGTTACGAATATTTCAAATACAAGTCCATCCTTTACAATTCCGATTATTTGC
Source organism: uncultured Odoribacter sp. (assembly GCA_947176455.1). Lineage (GTDB taxonomy): Bacteria > Bacteroidota > Bacteroidia > Bacteroidales > Marinifilaceae > Odoribacter. Next base: position 907 of record CAMWQQ010000331.1, read on the forward strand.
CTGAAATTGTTCATAGCAAAGGTTTTGCCAGTTATTACGCTTCTATTTTCCTTGATACGTATGACACGAAATATTATCCGAATAAAGGGCTGTCGTTTAAGGCGGAGTATTCGCTTTATACGGACAATATGGTGAATTACAACGGTCATCCCCCTTTTTCGGCATTGACGCTGGATTTCGAGCCGACGGTTCGCCTGGCGCGTAGGGTGTATTTGTTGCCTGCCATTTACGGCAGGGTGTTGATAGGACGTGAGATTCCTGCCCCTTATCTGAATTGTATGGGAGGAGAGGTGGCAGGGCGTTATGTCGCCCAGCAGGTGCCTTTCTATGGCATACATAACTTGGAATTGTGTGAGAATACGATATTGGTAGGACGGCTGGCGTTGCGTTATCGCCTGGGTAGACGGCATTATTTGAACCTGACCGGGAATTATGCCAAGCAGGTGGACAATTTTTGGGATATCGTGAAGGGAGATGACATCTGGGGTGGCGGAATGGGATATGCTTACAACAGTATTATCGGACCGATTAGCGTTACTTTTGATATCTCGAACTGGGACAAGAGTCTGGGATTTTACTTTAATTTGGGTTTTTATTTTTAGCCACGGATGAAAAATGCGGTTGTTGTGTTGATGTGTTTATGGGGATTGACAGGGTGCAGACAACCTGTCAGTTACCGTTATGCCGAGGGGAAAATTTACGGTACGTTTTACCATATCTCTTATGCTTCCTCCGGGGATTTGCATCGGGAACTCCGGGAGCGTATGGAAGCGGTAAACGCCTCCTTGTCCATGTTCAATCCTCATTCCGTCATCGCGAAGATAAACCGGAACGAAAGCAACCAAACCGATTCTCTGTTCCGGAAGATGTTCGATATGGCTCAAGAGGTATATCGGCAGACGGAGGGAGGATATGACATTACGGTGGCACCGTTGGTGAATGCCTGGGGGTTTGGCGTCGGACAGAAAGATGTTCCGGATTCGGCACGGGTGGATTCTCTGCTTGCGCTTGTGGGTATGGATAAATTGCAGCTTGTCGGGAATGAGTTGATAAAGGCCTTGCCGGAGATGAAACTGGATGCCAGTTCCATTGCCAAGGGATTGGGGGTGGATTTGGTGGCGGAATACCTGGAGGAGAGGGGCGTTGCCGATTATATGGTTGAAATCGGCGGGGAAGTACGGGTAAAGGGACTGAGTGGCAAAGGACGCCCCTGGCGCATCGGCATTGACCGTCCGGAGGATGACGTGACCGGTGAAAAAAGGCAGTTGCAAATGGTGGCGGAGTTTAGGTCGGGAGCTTTGGCTACTTCCGGCAATTACCGTAATTTTTATCTCCACGAAGGGAAAAAATATGCCCATACGATAAACCCCAAGACCGGTTTTCCTGTCCAAACAGAAATACTGAGCGCTTCCGTATATTCTCCTTCTTGCATGGAGGCGGATGCTTATGCCACCGGATTTATGGTGGTGGGACTGAAAAAGGCGAAAGAAATCATTTGTCGTCATCCGGACTTGGAAGGTTGCCTGATATACGAAGCTGACGGAAAATTAGACGTGTGGATGTCGGATGGATTTGAGCGCTTGCTGGTGCCTTGAATGGTGGTGCATTGGTGGGGGACTTGAATGGTGGGGCATTGGTGGGGGAAGAGGCGACAAGGTGCATGGATTGAATAATGGTAGGGTTTGGGACGGTCT
>CAMWQQ010000332.1 GCA_947176455.1 uncultured Odoribacter sp.
AAGACCGGCGGCAGCGGTAGATGTGTATAAGCCACAGGGTGGTGCAAGAGGCGACAAGGTGCATGGATTTAATAATGGTCGGGTTTGGGATGCCTGAATTTGACATAGCGGGGAGGTGATGAATATAAAGGGAATCGGGATATTGCTCATCGTGTTGTTAGGAGTGGCACAAAGGTTTGTCATGGCAGATGCTGTTCCTGACAGGCGGGATTCCGTTGCCGTCGCAGGGGATTCGTTGTCGCAAAGAGAGTGCCTGACCCCGGTCAATCTTTATGTTTTTAGGGATACATTGATGCCGACTGCTGTCCGTCCCGCGAGTATGGGGAACCGAAAAAACGTGGTGTATTTGCCGGATAGCCTTATTCGTGAAGATCTTGTCTATGAGTATACCAAAATCAAGGATTTTGCCAACAAAAACAAATTTACCCGGGAACTATACAAGATGGTGTTTGTGAGTCCCAAACGGGGGCAAGTGAACGTGATGCGCACCCAAAACAGCGAAGAGCGGTTTAAGGCGTTCAAGGGGAAAGAAATCCGTGAAGTGTCGGTCAAGGTGTTGCCTCCATACGGTACCAGTATTTATGACACGACCTATTATGAGGAAGACATCAGTTGGGTGAAGGCGCTGGCTAACAAAACCCACCTGAGCACGGCGGAAAGGGTTATCCGGAAACAGTTGACTTTTAAAGCCGGTACGTCGTTGAGTCCTTTTGAATTGGTGCAGAACGAAATCTTGTTGCGGGATTTGGATTACATCAACGATGTGACCATTACGGTGGCGAATGAGGTTTCGGATACCAATCAGGTGAATGTTTTGGTGATTTGCAAGGACCAGCTTTCCTGGGGCGGGAGCGTGGAATCCAATTTCTTGAACTCTTTCGCCTTGGGGGTGGACAACAAGAATTTCATGAAACTGGGACACGTGGTGAACTACGAAATCAGCTACCGGGGAACCAAGGAGAAGAAGTGGGGGAATGTTTTGGAATATAAGGTGAATAGCGTTTGGGGCACTCACATCAACATCCGGGGATTTTACAGGAACGATTACAAGGTAAAGGAAGTTCGGGGAGAGATAGAACGTCCTTTTCTGACCAGCCGGATGAAATGGGCGGGAGGCTTGGGTTTCGGCAGGGTGTATTATTCGGAGAAATTGCCTGATCGGAATGTCACCCGGCTGGATGAGCTTTTTGATTATCATTATCAGGATGTCTGGGTGGGGAGGTCGTTTCAGTTGCCTTTCCGGTACAGTTACAACCAGAACATGTATGTCACCACCCGTTTCTTTACCACTTTGTTCGACAATCGTCCGGTGGTCAGTAGCGATACCAATCATCTGTATCACAACCGAATGGATTATTTCAGCGCTTTCACTTACAGGAAAATAAAGTATTATAAGGCGAATTTGATTTATGATTTCGGGCGGACGGAGGATATTCCGACGGGCTTGTTGCTTGGTGTTATTGCCGGTTATGAAAAGGGCGAGTACGATAAATGCGGTTATGTGGGGGCGCAGGCGAGGTATTCCCATTTCAATAAATATACGGAGCGTTACTATGCGTTGGATATGGCTTTGGGCTCTTATGTTGGTGGAGACGGTTTTGAAAGAGGGGTGCTCAGGATAGCAGGAAGTCACATTAGCAACCTTTGCCGTTTGGGAAATTTGAAATTCCGTTTCTATAACGATGTGCGCTATCTTCGGGGCATCCGGCGTTATCCGAACGATTATGTGTATATGGAGGATCGGGATATCCGGGGTTTTTCTTCCGACTCGTTGCGGGGGAATCAGAAACTCTCGCTGAGCCTTGCCTCCACCTTTTTCCTGCCTTACATCAAGAAGGGGTTTAGAATCGCTGTTTCCGGTTTCGTGGATGCCGGAATGCTTTCCGCGGAAAAGCAGGCATTGAGCCGTAGCAAGACCTACTGGGGCATCGGAGTGGGGCTGAATCTGCGAAACGACAATCTGGTCGTTAAAAACTTGAGCCTGCGTTTAACTTTTTATCCGATTGTTCCTGTTGACGGTAGAACGATACAAGCCGTGATGACCAGTGGGCAAAGAGGGGGATTTTATGACTATCGTGTAACAAAACCTCAGGTAATTCAGTATGAGTAAGGTGCAACGGTAGGTCATATCTTTAACGGGCGACAATGGAGAATATTGCTGTGGCGGATATCTGGTTCGGATTTATTATCGCTTTTATTGCTTCGGCATCCACTTTTATGGGAGCGATGACCTCGTTGTATTTCAAGAGCGTAAACCAGAAAACCTTGGCGATTATCTTGGGATTTGTCGCAGGAATCATGTTGTATACCGCTTTTATGAAACTGATGCCGGATGCGATTCATATCCTGTCGGAAGAGTTGCCCGAAAAGAAAGTGAAATTGCTGACGACCTCTTTTTTCTTTCTGGGACTCTGTCTGCTTTATCCGCTGGGGTATCTGGTCGGGATATGGAAGAGGAGCGAGGATAAGAAATACGATGAGTCGATGTTGCATTACCGGAGGATAGCCCTTTTGATATTGTTTACCATCAACGCCCATAGTTTTGTGGAAGGATTGGCGACTTTTTTGTCCTACCTGACTGCTCCTTTGGTTGCC
>CAMWQQ010000333.1 GCA_947176455.1 uncultured Odoribacter sp.
TTCTCCGCCACCTCATCCATTCGCTCCGAACGAATCTGCACCTCAAACCACTGCCCCTCGGGTCCCATGACCGTCAGGTGTAACGCCTCATACCCGTTCGCCTTGGGCACGCTCACCCAGTCCCGGATACGTTCCGGCTTCGGACTATAAATATCAGTAATCAAAGAATAGATGTTCCAGCACTGCCACTTCTCCGGCTGCCCCTCTTTCGGTTTGAACACGATCCGGACGGCAAGCAAATCATAAATCTCGTCGAAACTGATGTTTCGCCGCTGCATTTTCGACCAGACGGAATACACGCTCTTGGTCCGGGCGGTAATGCCATATTCATACCCATTTTTGTCGAGTTGCTCTCGAATCGGTTTGATGAACTCCTCGAACAAGGCGGAGAACTGCCGTTCGTATGCCTCTATTTTCCGAGCAATCATCTCATATTCCTCCGGATGCTCGTACTTCATGCTCAAATCCTCCAACTCCGTCTTGATGGCATGAAGCCCCATTCGATGCGCCAAAGGTGCATATATATAGAGCGTCTCGCTAGCAATCTTCACCTGCTTGTGTTCGGGCATGGAAGCCAGCGTGCGCATATTGTGCAAGCGGTCGGCAATTTTTATCAGAATCACTCGCACATCATCCGCCAGCGTAAGAATCATTTTCCGAAAACTCTCCGCCTGCTGGCTGGTATCCGACCCCATCACGCCACTGATTTTCGTCAGCCCGTCCACAATGGTCGCCACCTTTGCCCCGAAAAGATTCGAAATGTCCTCAACCGTATAATCCGTATCCTCGACCACATCGTGAAGCAAGGCGGCAATAACCGAAGTAGTACCTAATCCTATTTCCTGTGTGGCAATTCTCGCCACCGCCAAGGGGTGCATGATATAAGGTTCGCCCGATCTCCTGCGCACACCTTTATGAGCCTCGTTGGCAAACTCAAAAGCCTCCTTGATTCTGTGCCTGCTCTCTTTTGAAGTATCCTTCCGCAAGGATTTCAGCAAGTTCTCAAAAGCCTCTTTGATTTGTTCCTGTTCTGTCATACCCGAATTGCAACTGGCACTATCTTATGCAGTTCAAAGATATAAAAAATAATAAACTTTATAAACCTTATGAACTTTATAAACTTTACAAACTAACATATCTGCACACTGGAACATACAATCTCATGCCCCATGAAAACCGTCGCCATTCGCTCGAAAAGTCCGGCATTGTCCGTCGTGTAATAGGACACATGCCCTCCGCGCCCCAGCTTCTCTTCCATTTCAGGATGCCGAACCAGATAATCCGCCAGGCTGTCGGCGACAATATGCCCCTGACCGATAATCTTCACGTGTGGCGGAACAAAACGGGCAATCAGCGGACGCAACAAAGGATAATGGGTACACCCCAGCACAATCGTATCAATCTCAGCATCCTGCTCAAACAACTGCGTCAAGTACTTGCGGACGAAATATTCCGTCCCCGCCCCCGTCAGCTCATTGCTCTCCACCAAAGGCACCCACATCGGGCAAGCCAACTGGGTTATCTTGAACCGACCGGCACCATACAGTTTTTCTATCTCTATCGGATAAGATTCCGAAGCCACCGTTCCGCGAGTCGCCAAAATCCCGATGTGTCCGTTGACGGAATAACGGGACAACGCCTCCACACTCGGACGAATCACCCCGAGCACCCTCTTCTCCGGAGCCAGGGCAGGCAGGTCCACCTGCTGAATCGTCCGCAAAGCCTTGGCGGAAGCCGTGTTGCAAGCGAGAATAACCAGACGGCATCCCATATCGAAAAGCCGGTGTACCGCTTCCCGGGTATATTGGTAGACCACCTCGAACGACCGGCTCCCGTAAGGCGCCCTGGCATTGTCGCCCAAATAAATGTAATTGTATTGAGGTAGCACGTTGACAATCTCCTGCAAAATGGTCAAACCGCCATAACCGGAATCAAAAACCCCTATGTGTTCACCTGCTGGCATAACTATTCCTTCACGTTAAGCAAGACAAAAATAACGCATTATTTCAAAAAAATATCTCTTCCCGATGGAGATCATCAGAAAGAGACATTTTGTCCGGATGCCGGAAATTACTGCAATCCTAATTTTTTCTTTACCAAAGGCAGGACATCTTCTGCGGTTTCTGCCGTATAAAGCAATGCACCGGTGTCATAGATATAAACGAAACCGTTCTCTTTGCCCACAGCCTTGATGGCTTCCATGGCTTTGGTCACAATCGGATTCATCAGCTCCTCCCGGGTCTTTTGCAGATTCTCCACGGCGATTTGCTGGAAACGCATAATCCGCTGTTCCATATCCTGAATCTCCTGCTGTTTGGCGGCAAGCACCACGTCGGAATAAGTCTTGGCGTTCTTGCTGTATTCGGAAGCTTTCGCCTGATATTGCTCCTGCATGTTCGTCAGTTCCTTCTCGATTTCAGCCTGTTTGTCCTCCAATTGCTTCTGAGCGGCAACCGTTTCAGGCATCACCGAAATTAACTTCTGGGCATCGATATGTCCCAATTTAACCTGTGCGGAAATTCCCGTCGCAATCAATACAAATGCCAAAAGCATCATCCATTTCATCGTATTCTTCATAATCTT
>CAMWQQ010000334.1 GCA_947176455.1 uncultured Odoribacter sp.
CTTCCGGCAGGACGATTTCTGCTTAATAGCTTCTGCCGGATTCCGTTTTCAGGTTAAAATAGCCCATCCCCCGGTGCATGGCTACGAACTGAGCCATTGCGGTGCCGTCGTCGCGGAATACTTCTCCGGAAATGTTCACACCCAATCCGTCTGTTCCCACCGCTTTGAATCCCACTCTCGATGTCACGCCTGCTAGCAGGTTCCCTCCTTCCGGAAAGAAACGGATATCTGTTGCGGAGGGGGAGAGGCGAATTGGTACGTTTAGAATCCACCTGTATTCAAAGGGTTGATTGTCTAAAAATTTAAGTCTTATGGCTGTTACTTTATCCTTGCGTCTCAGGCGCAATTGCATTCGTCCCGCATCATTTACCCGGGTCACTGACCTGTTCACTTCCCGTTGTCCGTTGTACTGCCGGCTTTCCACCAAGAGTTTTGAGAACGGTTCTCCTTTGCCCGACAGAAAGCGTACCGACATCAGCCAGTCGCCGGTGGTAGTGGTGTCCCAGACCACTTCATGGATAATTTTGTCCGGTTCCCGATTTTCGATGACAATCTCTTTTTGAAAATAGAAGGCATCATCGAAGTTCTGCATCCAGTAGGTGTAAGCGCGTAAAGTGTAACGTCCGGAGGGAAGGTGAGGGTCTAGAGGAAAGCTTCCGGAAAACACACCGTCCCGTTCCATGAGCTTGATTCTGCTTTCGAACCGGTCCATGGCATCATACAGTTCCACGTACACGAAACGGCTGTATACGGTGGGTATGTGTGTCGAGGCATCGGTCCGGTATGCCCGGAGCCATATGTGTTCGCCTGCAATGTAATGCGATTTGTCCGTATGCAGATAGACTTTTTCCTGTATTTCTTTCCGACACCACGAAGGAAGCCCCTCCCGAAATGCTTCGGGCATTTCGGGAGACTGGGCAATCAAACGCCCCGTCAGGAGCAATGGATATATGAAAAGAATGAGTCTCATTGTGTCGGACTAGGAAGACAAGAACAATTACCGGAAAGACATGCTGGGCAGGTACAAAGTCCTGTGTAGCGACAATTACAGTCTCTGCCTTTTAGGCAATAGATGTTTGTGCAATGACATTCTCCGGGTGCTGGAGTTGTACAGATACATGGGTTTTTGTGGCAATCCGGACAGACAGTTGGTTCTGGAGTGGAAATGGTAGGTCCGCAGATACATGGATTTTGTTGGCAAGTAGGACATATAGTTACCATTATAGGAGGACACATACATTGATATTTGAGTTTATGGCAACTTTCGCATACTGTATTGCACTCACATTCTACTCTTTGTTTTCCACAAATATGACATGTATTGCATATGCAAAGAGGTGAGGTATTTCCGCATTCAGGACATCGGTCGCAAGTACAGAACCTGAGAGGATGATGGCAGAAGGTGCATATAGTATCTAGAAATTCTTCTTCCTCGTCGTCACCTCCTTTTGTTAATATTAATTTATTGTCTATTTCGAAGCAAAAACAATAGAAATCCTTTTCCTGTTTTTGTAGTTCCGAATTTCCTGCCAAAATTTTTGTTATTTTACCATTGTGTATTTTATGGGTGGAGTTGATAGCACCTTGTAAATCGGAAGAAATAATAAATCCTTCAAACTCCATGAGATTTTCATGATAAACTTTTTCCGTATTTTCTCCTAAGAAAGTTAATATTTCACTTGAGACTTCTCCCGATTGTATGTTTTTTCGAAACAATATATGTTGACAGACTGCAAGCCGGAAAGGTTGAAATAATTTTCCTTCCTTTCGTCCCGCTATAATTGCTACATTGTATTGGGAAAACAAAGGTATTTCCCAGATGATTTCGTTGTCATGGCTTGTTTCCCGAAGTGCACTCCAATTTATCCGATAAGCATTTAAATCTGTGTGATGTGAATGTACATAATCGAAATTTGCCAATTGGACCGAAACAGAACTTTCATGCAACTGAGCAATAATTTGTTCTTGTGTCAAATTATAACTCTCTTTTTCGGATAAAGTTGTTGTTGTTCCTTGGCATCCAATTGCTCCTATTGCAAAAAGAGCAAAGACTAAAATAGAATAGAAAAGTTTCATTGCTTTGGTTTTTAGGTTAATACTGTAGTTTTTTAATGATACGATAATTAATCTTTAGGCAATGATAAGGATTCGTGAGTAATTGTTTGATTTATTGCATAATCTTATAAAATGGAATGCCAGCCCATGTTTATTAAACATGCATAAATGATTTCTAAACAAATATAATGATTAATCTTTTATAAATAAAACTTTTTATAAGAAAAATATCTGTATGGTAAAATGATAGGAATATTTTAGTGATTACAGGCTAATGTTTTCTCGGGGGGCAATGAAAGGGGAGAGTCCATTTATGCGAATGAAATATTTCGTATATTTGCCGTGTCTAACATATTCCTTGAGAGGTGGGAATTCTGCCTTTTGTGACGGGCATACACTATCTATGCCCGTTCTCAATACGGCGATTCCGTACCCCCGTGTGGAATGTTAATGCATCCGCAGTTTCTCTCAAGGAAATGTTAGACAACGGGACAG
>CAMWQQ010000335.1 GCA_947176455.1 uncultured Odoribacter sp.
TTTTTTGTCTTTTTGCATTATCTTTGCCATAAAGTAGCAATTGGTGCCCTAAAGAATAGTGTATGGGATTATTTTCATTTTTATCTTCCAAGAAAAAGAAGTTTCGTACTACCTATGAAGCTGAGACTTTTCGTGCGGTGTTTCGTGAAGACGAGGAATTGTTCCTGAGAGTGCAGAAAAGCGAAGAGCTGAAAAGATTTCAAATGCTTGAGGAAGAGGTGAATTCTTCTGCGTTCAAGAGGCGCAAGAAGGAAATCGAGCAACTTTCATACAAGAACAGCGAATATTACAAGGCGGAGAAGCAATACAAGGCTTTGCTGAGACAGAGCAAGATGCGCTCTTATTTGCTGGTCAATGTTTCGCAGGAACTGAAAGGCTATGAACAATTCATTCAGTCTCCTGAATATCAGGAGTACCAAAAATTGAACGTGATTGTCAAGTCTGTGGGATTCGACAAAAGATTGCATGCGGCCGAATACCTGGCTTACAAGAGAATCTTGACTCAGCCGAAGGTCAGCGCCGCTGTCAAGTTCGAGAAGCTCAAGCGTTTCAAGGAATATCTGGAGGTGAAATCGTCCGATTTGCCTGAGAAATTTGAGAAGTTGAATGCTTTTGTCCATTCCGATGAGTTCAAGGAGGACCGGAAATATTTGTTGGACAAGAACCGCTATAAGACCACCGAGGATTACCGGCTGAAGGAGGAGTACGAAAGGTTGAAGAAACATCCGGATATCGTGAAATATGCGACTTTGTTGCATGACCCTTATTTCAACCGGATGCGTAAATGGCAGTTGGTGTTTGAAGATGACTTTGAACAGGGGCGTTTGGATACGACCAAGTGGATTACCCGTTATTATCCTGGCGAGCGGTTTTTGAATGACACTTACGGAGTCGGAGAGGATGTCCAGTTGTTTACGCCCGACAACATCTCTTTTCAGGGAAGTGCGGCGACGCTTACTTTCCGCAAGGAATCCATTATCGGAAAATATTGGGATCCGAAGTTGGGCATTCGGGAAAAGAGATACGAGTACACCTCGGGACTGATTAGTACGGCGGCCGTTTTCCGCCAACGGTATGGGCGATTTGAGGCTAAAATCAAATTGAATCATTCTCCGGTGACCGCTTGTTTCTGGATGTTGGGGGATGCCCATGTGCCTCATGTGGAAATTATGAAATGCCAAGCGGATGGCGTGTCCATGGGGCGGATTTATCGTCGCAAGATGGAGACCAAGTCCGATATCCAGCCGTTGAAAGAGCTTCCTTTGGGGAACGACTACTATATTTTCACTTTGGAGTGGACCGAGGAGAAAATGACTTGGCTGGTCAATGATACGGTGGTGAAGGAAGTGTACGAGGATATTCCTGATGAACCGATGTATGTCGTGCTTTCGTTGGGAACACGAGAGGTGCCTGCCGACAAGCATTTGCCTGTCCGGATGGATATCGACTGGGTAAGGGGTTATCGGCTGAAGCGCTAATCTGTCCGGTCGGATGGTTTGATATACGAACGAGCCTATGAGAATGTGCTCCTGGAATCGGATAAAATGCGGATGCCGGGAGGTTCTGTCCGGCTTGGTAGACCTGATTTATCCCCGGGGGTGCGAGGTTTGTGGGAAAAGTTTGGTGCAAAGCGAAAAGTATCTGTGTACCGCTTGTTTGGCGGATTTCCCTTTTGCCGACCGGAATTTCATTGTCGGGGAGAATGTCTTGGAACAGTTTGATTTCTCCTGTCGTCCGGAACAATTGTTTACACTTTTCTATTACGACAAATACAGTGATTACAAAAATCTGGTGCATCTGGTCAAGTATCACGGTTACCGGGAATTGGGCGTTTGGTTGGGGAGAATGTTGGGCGAGCAGATGAAATCCGACTTTCGGGCGGACTGCATCGTACCGATACCTTTGCATCGGAAAAGAGAAAAGCAACGTGGATTCAATCAAGCGTTGGAGATTGCCCGGGGAATCAACGAAATCTTGCATGTCGAATTGCTGGAGAATGTCGTCGAGCGGGTTCGGAACAACGTTTCCCAGACGGGAAAGAATGCGGCGGAACGCTTGAAAAATGTGGAAAATATTTTCCACCTGACTCGTCCGGAGAAAATCCGGGGAAGGCATGTGTTGCTGGTGGATGACGTGATTACCACGGGTGCCACGATAGGTGCTTGCCTGCGTGCCCTATCCGTTGCGGAAGACGTGCGTTTCTCCCTTGCGTGCGTTGCCAGAACGATTTAACTTTTTTTACGTCCTGCCTTTTACCTTTTATTTGAATAACTTATCTTTGTAAAATCAGTAAAAAGGTAAAACGGAATTCAATGAGTAGGAATAATCAGAAGCATTTCCCTTGGAGTTGGTCGGGACCAGTATGGCTGGTGTTGTTGATATATGCTTGTGCCAACCGGGGGTATCCGGAGGGCGGTCCGAAGGATACCACACCTCCCGAAGTGGTGGCTGAAGTTCCGGAGTCTTTCAGTAAGAATTTCGATAAGAAAAGAGTCAATATTTATTTCAATGAATTCGTCCAGCTA
>CAMWQQ010000336.1 GCA_947176455.1 uncultured Odoribacter sp.
CCAGATCTGGAAGAGGTGTGGAGACAGATGCAGGAGAGCGTTGACATCGGATTGAAGACGGAGGGGGTGTTGCCGGGTGCCTTGAAACTGGCACGCAAGGCGAGTTCCTACAACATCAAGGCGATGCAGTCTGCGGGTTCTTCCCGTACCATGGGCATGCTTTTTGCGGCGGCATTGGCTGTCTCGGAAGAGAATGCGGGAGGAGGGAAGGTGGTCACGGCACCGACTTGTGGAGCATCGGGAGTCGTACCTGCCGTCATGTATTTTTTGAAACATGACCAGAAAATGCCGGACTACCGGATTATCCGGGGACTGGCGACGGCGGGGCTGATTGGCAATATCGTGAAAAGCAACGGTTCGATTTCCGGTGCGGAGGTGGGTTGTCAGGGCGAATTGGGAACGGCTTGCGCCATGGCGGCAGGTGCCGCGACGCAAGTGTGGGGAGGTACTCCCCGGCAAATCGAGTACGCCGCCGAAATGGGCTTTGAACACAATCTGGGGCTGACTTGCGACCCGGTTTTGGGATATGTGCAGATTCCTTGTATTGAACGGAACGCCTTTGTGGCCCAAAAGGCTCGGGAAGCTGCCCTTTATGCGTTGTTCTCCGACGGTCGCCACATGGTGTCGTTCGATGAAGTGGTGAAGACCATGATGGAAACCGGCAAGGATATGCAGGCAAAATACCGGGAAACCAGCCTGGGCGGATTGGCAAAGGTGTGTATGAAGAAACTGGATTTTGCCACCGGGAAAAATAAGGGATGAATGCAACCAAAACGCTTGACCGACGTTAATCCTGTATTGACAAGGTTGTTGATTTGGAACATAAAAGGACCAGTATGGATAGGGTAAAGCTAAAAGTTTTAGGACTTTCGTACAGCATGTCACAGACAGGCGCCTATGCTCTTATATTGTCGGATGAATCGGATGCGCACCGGATTCCCATTGTCATCGGAATGCCCGAGGCGCAGTCCATCGCCATACAGCTTGAGAAAATCCAGCCACAGCGCCCGCTGACGCATGATTTGATAAAAGTGTTGGCAGATGCTGTGGGGGTGGTGTTGAAAGAAGTGTTTATTTATCGTTTGGAAGCGGGAGTTTTTTATTCTGAATTGTTTTTTGATACGGGCAAGAATGTGATTAAGTTGGATTCAAGAACTTCCGATGCCATTTCGCTGGCTTTGCGGTATGCGTGTCCGATTTACACGACTCCGGAAATCATCACGAAAGCGGGTATTGTTGTCGCGCATGAGGAAGGAAGTGCCAATGAGCCGACGGTCGTGCGGGTATCGAGGCGTAGCGAGGAGGATATGTCGGGGTATTCCGAACAGGAACTCGCCCGGATGTTGAACGATGCGGTAGAGAAGGAGGAATACGAAAGGGCATCCAAACTTCGGGATGCCATTCGGAAAAAGAATCCCTAATAGAAAAGAATTTTAACCTTATAAGTTTATGAATACGATTCGATTTGATTACAGTAAAATCTGTAAGTTTGTAAGTAAAGCCGAAATCGACGCCCTTTATCCGGAGGCCGTGGAAGGTTTGAAACGTTTGAAAAACGGAACAAGCAAAGGAAATGATTTCCTGGGCTGGTTGGATTTGCCTTTGATGAGCCCGGAGCTGTTGGCCGATATTGAAAAGACGGCGGCAGATTTGCGTGCGCGTACACAGGTCGTAGTGGTCATCGGCATCGGAGGCTCTTATCTGGGAGCCAGGGCGGTCATCGAGGCGCTTTCGGACAGTTTCCACAATTACGGCGATGCAGATATGAAAGTGGTTTTTGCCGGACACAATATCGGGGAGGATTATTATCATGAATTGATGAATTACCTGGGAAACAAGGAATTTGGCATCTGTGTGATTTCAAAGTCCGGAACGACCACCGAACCCGCCATTGCTTTCCGTTTGTTGAAGGAACTTTTGGAAAGAAAGGTCGGACGCGAGGAGGCAGGCAGAAGAATCGTTGCCATTACGGATGCCAGCAAAGGAGCGTTGCGCACGCTGGCGGAGCAGGAAGGCTACAAGACTTTTGTGATTCCCGACAATGTGGGCGGACGTTTCTCGGTATTGACTCCTGTCGGATTGTTGCCTGTCGCCATTGCCGGATTCAATATCCGCCAATTGGTGGAAGGCGCTGCGGAAATGCGCAAGCTCTGCTTTGAGCAGGAGAACAATGTCGCCGTTGAGTATGCGGCAGCCCGTTCCGCCTTGTATCGGAAAGGATATGCCGTTGAATTGCTTGCCAATTTCAATCCCAAACTGCATTACATTACGGAATGGTGGAAACAGCTGTACGGAGAAAGCGAAGGAAAGGAACAGAAGGGAATTTTTCCTGCCGGTGTGGACTTTACCACCGATTTGCATTCCATGGGACAGTACATCCAGGAAGGCAAGCGCATGCTGATGGAAACGGTCATTTCCGTGGAAAAGCCGGATTACAAAGTGGAGATACCTTCGGATGCGGCGAATCTGGACAAATTGAATTTCCTGGCGGGCAAACGAGTGGACCAGGTAAACAAAATGG
>CAMWQQ010000337.1 GCA_947176455.1 uncultured Odoribacter sp.
AATTTTATGATCTGATATTTGAGAGTATCAATTCGGGGATTGTCGTTTTGAAATCTCGGGGATTTGTCGTGCGGACGATTGCTGAGGCGTTGAAGTTGCTGGGTTTGGGCGTGTTTACTCACCTCCGGCAGCTTGACAGGGTGGATCCGGCATTGACCGTCTTGTTTGAAAATATCAAATCGGGAGACAAAAAAACGGTTTCATTGACCATGGAAAGAGGTACGGTTCAGTTAAGTATCAAGGCGACCGGCTTGTGCTTGGATAAGGAAGCGGTGCGGCTGGTGGTGATTCATGACATCAACAATGAAATGGATGAGAAAGAAATAGAATCCTGGATTAAACTGATTCGGGTGCTTTCGCATGAAATAATGAATTCTTTGGCACCCATCACCTCCCTGAGCGATACGCTGTTGGCGTTGTATGAAGATTCGAACGTGGAGGAACGCGATGTCCGGAAAAATGCCGTCAACGGATTGCATGTAATCAGCGAGACGAGTAAGGGACTGGTGTCTTTTGTTGAGTCTTACCGTAAATTTACCCGCATCCCTGCTCCTGAAAAAGAGCTGTTCAACGTGTCTGAATTCATACAGCGCATCGTTATTCTTTGTAGTGCTGAAGATAATTTCAAATCCGTGAAAATCGATATGAGCAAGGTGCCGGAGGATTTGCAATTGTATGCCGATTCCAATTTGCTGGGACAGGTGATGATCAATATTGTAAAAAATGCCATACAGGCTTTGCGGGGAAGAAGTGATGCGTGCATTGAAATAGCAGCCTGTAAAACGGAAGAGGACCG
Organism: uncultured Odoribacter sp.; assembly: GCA_947176455.1. Classification (GTDB taxonomy): domain Bacteria; phylum Bacteroidota; class Bacteroidia; order Bacteroidales; family Marinifilaceae; genus Odoribacter. The sequence continues at coordinate 797 of CAMWQQ010000337.1, forward strand.
TACCGTGTTTACTGTTAAAGACAATGGACCGGGGATTCCGGAGGAGTTGATGAAACAGATATTTGTTCCGTTTTTTACGACCAAGCAACAAGGCTCCGGCATCGGTTTGAGTATAGCCCGTCAGATTATGCGGGCTCATGGCGGTTCGATACGGGTTCATTCCGTTCCATATAAAGAAACCCGTTTTACGATAGAGTTGTAAAAGGAAAATAACGGCCGTCGGCGGATGACGGATTTTATCCTAATCGTATAGTTTGTCTTTTCTTTTTATGTATATTCGCAATCGTTTTTGTACCTATAAATAGAACACGATATGGATTACGAACAGGTAATCGGTAAGATTTATGAGGAGGTGAAATCCTTTTGGGGACAGGGGAAGGTGGCGGATTATATTCCTGCCTTGGCGGAAGTCGAGCCGCGGCAGTACGGCATTGCCGTGCAGACGTTGAAAGGGCAGGCTTATCAGGTGGGAGACGCGGAGACCCGTTTTTCCGTTCAGAGTATTTCCAAGGTGTTCTCTTTGGCAATGGTTACGCGCCATTTGGGAGACGAGCTATGGAAGTCGGTGGGGCGTGAGCCTTCGGGAAATCCATTTAATTCATTGGTTCAGTTGGAACATGAGCAGGGGATTCCGAGGAATCCTTTCATCAATGCCGGAGCCTTGGTGGTCACCGACCGGCTGATGAGCCTGTATAATCGTCCCAAAGACGCTATCATTGAATTTGTCCGTAGCGTTTGCGGGAATGATGATATTTATTACGACAAGCAGATTGCCCAGTCGGAAAGGGAGCATGCCGAACGAAATCTGGCGTTGGCTCATTTCATGAAAAGTTTCGGCAATATTAAAAATGACGTGGAGACGCTGATAGACGTGTATTGCCATCAATGCGCCATTTCCATGAGTTGCGTCGATTTGTCCCGGGCTTTCCTGTTCCTGGCGAATCGCGGATTGAATCCTTTTAACCGGGAACAGATTTTGACGGTAAGTCAGGCGAAACGCCTGGGCGCTTTGATGTTGACCTGCGGATTCTACGATGAGTCCGGCGATTTTGCCTTCCGTGCCGGCTTGCCGGGCAAGAGCGGCGTGGGCGGAGGAGTAGCTGCCTATATTCCGGGCAATCTGGTCATCACGGTGTGGAGTCCTGAATTGAACCGGCACGGCAATTCGTTGATTGGCATGGAGACGCTGGAACGCTTTACCACGGACATCGGGAATTCCATATTCTGACGACGGTAATTGATAAATTAGACGAGAAATGAAACGAAGTGGTGTGTTGCTTGTGTTGGCTGCCCTTCTTTGTGCTTGCGGTGGACGGCAGAAAGTGAAGTTCCTGCAATTGAACATCTGGCAGGAGGGTACCGTGGTGACGGGCGGTTATGAGGCTTTAGTGAACGAACTGGTGCGGGCGGATGCGGATTTCGTCATGTTGAGCGAGGTCCGGAATTACCACAAGACCCGTTTCTGTGACCGGATTACGGCTTCCTTGAAGGAAAAGGGAAAAACGTATTATTCTTTTTTCAGCGACGATTCGGGGTTGCTGAGCAAATATCCATTGCTGGATAGTGCGACCGTGTTCCCGTTGCATAACGACCATGGCAGTGTCTATAAATTGGTGGCGAACATACATGGCAGGAAAGTGGCGGTGTACACGGCTCATTTGGATTACCGGAATTGTGCTTACTATGATGTCCGGGGGTATGACGG